>JAGLPR010000366.1 GCA_023137255.1 Bacteroidales bacterium
TGAACTACACCAAAGCCTATCCAATTCTTAAGGAACTGACCACCAGTAACATTAAAGAATATGACCTGGATCTGGAAGTGCGGTTCAGGCCCACCGAACGGCCCAGGGGCGGCAGCGACCACTCCTCATTCTCCGGGAAAGATGTGCCCATTATGTACTTCATGGCCGGATTCCCGCCCGAGTACCACCAGCCCGACGACCACATCAACCTGGTGAACTGGGACAAGATGGTCAACATCATCAAGGTGGGTTATCTCAATATCTGGGACCTGGCCAACACAGAATGGGGACCGGCGGAGTAGTTACTCCAAAGAGTTAAAAAGAGCGTTCAGCTTCCTTAAAACCCCGAAAACTGTAAATTTATGGAAGCATGTGGAAATCGATATTCATACTACTGATGTTGATCCCCCTCCAGGTAAGGCAGGAATACCCCTTAAAAAACGGGAGGCCCACCAGCAAGGGAATCGAACAGTATGTGGAGGATCACTCGGAGTCGCTGATCAGGGAGTATCAGAATTTCATTGGCGACACCCTCTACAATACCTACATATATACAGAGGATCTTACGGAAAACGGTTATTACGACCCACTGGAGCTGGGCAGGTACTACCCCAACGAAGTTTTCATCACCAACGCAGAAGTGTTTTTAGCCTACGAACTCAGTGCATTTTCGAAAAGAGGCAGGGATACAATTTCAGACAGCAACCTTTTTGTGAAGGCTGCTGTAATTCATGAACTTACACATCACTATATCCACCAGGTGAGCATGGAGATGTCTCGTATCGAGAATATCGAGGTAGACAGGGCGTACCAGACCTTTTTCAGGATATACAGGGATCAGGATGAGATGGGTTCAAAATTTATTGAGGAGGGGATCTGTGAGTATGTTTCTGAGAAAATGGATGAGATCATTCCTCCCTGGAAGCCATTCCTTCCCAAAAATACAGCAGACCTGACCAATGAAGAGAACAGCTACAGGGTCTTCTACAAATACTCCTCATATTACCTCACAAAATTCCTTGACACCACCGGCTTAAAGAGGGGGATCAAAATCCTTCTGCATAATCCATCTCCAACCAGTGAAGAGATCCTCGATCCAAACCTCTTTTTCACTCGTCTCCAGAGCATCGAATAGTTGCTTGTATCCCGTTGGATTTCTCCCCATTTCTCACTAAACTGCAAGGGTATTCAAATCAAACCTGACAAAAACAATCTGAGACTTATGAAGAAACTACTTTTTGTACTGTTCGTACTGGGCATTTCGCTGCAAAGCTATGCAGGGTTAAAAGAGGAAAATGTGATGGGTCCCGAAAACTTCAACGAAATTACTTAAGAATAAGAAATATGAAAGCACTCAAACACAAAATCGTTTGTGTGGTAGTGGTTCTGTCGGCCATCACCATGTACAGTCAGGCCCAGGTACATACCAATGAGCGAGCACGGTGGTTCACCGATGCCAGATTCGGAATGTTTATCCACTGGGGAGTCTACAGCGGTGCTGAAGGCATCTGGAAAGGTTAAAAACTGAGGAACAACAACGATTATGCAGAGTGGATCTATTACCGGAACCGGATAGCACGGGACCAGTACACCACCCTGCTCGACCGTTTCGACTGGGAAAGTATCGATCCCGAGCAGTGGGTGCTGCTGGCCAAAAAAGCAGGGATGAAATACCTAACCATCACAGCCAAGCATCACGACGGTTTTGCGCTGTGGGACAGCCAGGTGAGCGACTACGATGTGGCAGAATTCACCCACCCTCAACGCGACATCATCAAAGAGCTGGCCGATGCCTGCCGGAAGCATGGTCTCAAACTGGGACTCTACTACTCACACTGGGTCGATTGGGAACATCCCGGTGGCTGGGACCACTCCAAAGAGATCTACGGATTATCGGCTGAGGATTACGACTGTTACTGGCAGGGGAAGGTGATCCCGCAGATACGTGAACTGCTAAGCAACTACGGCGAAATCGGACTCATCTGGTTCGACATGTGGATCCATCACTCCCGTACCTGTGTTACCAAAGAGCAGCTTCTGCAACTGAAGGGCGTCATCCGTGAACTCCAGCCTAACTGCCTGGTCAATTCCCGGCTGGGACTATCCATCGAGGAGGACAGCGACATCGATTTCCTTACCCTGGGCGACAACCAGCTTGGCAGCAAGAAGGAGGAGTTCCCCTGGCAGTCGCCCGCCACTGTGGCCCACTCCTGGGGATTCCATGCCCTGGAAAAACAGTGGAAGTCAACCACCACACTGCTGCAGTCGCTTATCGGCAATGTGAGCCTCAACGGCAACATGATGCTGAACATCGGTCCACGCGCCAACGGCGATGTACCCTACGAAATTGAGCAACGACTGCTGGCCATGGGAGAATGGCTGTCGGTAAACGGCGAATCGATCTATGGCAGCCAGGCCTTCGACCTGGTAAAGAACCAGCACGATTGGGGAAAGATCACCTGCAGGCAAAACCCGGATGGTACCACCAGGCTCTACCTGCATATTTACAACTGGCCGCTGAGCCTTAGGCTCCCGGTGACCGGGATCAAAGAGAAACCGGTGAAAGCTTACCTGCACATATAAAGGTATCTGAAAAGAGCAGCTACCAATGGCGGATCTTTATTGACCAACCGGTGACCCTGCACGCCGATGTATCGTATAACTTCCAGGGAGAGGAAGGGAAAGGTACACTCTCTGTAAGCACACGGACCGGCTCACTGAAGGCGAATTTCAAATCCACCGGAAGGTTCGTGGGAGAACCCAACAGCAACTGGCAGATAGACAGCTTCAACTCCCACCGGCTGGGCCAACTGGAGTTTACCCAACCGGGATATTACAACATTAGCCTGGAGATTGAACCCCGCAAAGGAGAGGAAGTCGGATTTCAATGGCTGTGGCTCGGAGCAGAGTAATACTGTAGCCACATCAATGAAACACCAGGGTGACCACTGTGTGCTCACCGGGCACCGATTCAAGGTGAATGGAACCCTGGTGATTGTTCATAACCTGGCGTGCCAGGCTGAGCCCGATTCCTGAACCCTGCTCCTTGGTGGAAAAGAAGGGAACAAAAACCTGGTCGATAAGCTCTCCGGGAATCCCCGACCCGTTGTCATCCACTTGTACCAGGACCCTTTTCTCATTTGCCCACGATCGGATCACAATCTTTTTGTCTGGTTGAGTATCGGGGAAGGAATCAAAAGCATTCCTCAATAGATTGAGCAGGATCATCTCAAATTGCTGCGGATCTGCAAATATCTCAACACCTGAATGTTCCATCTCTAGAGAGATCTGAATATTCCTCTCCTCAACCTCGTTTTCGAACAGAAGCGTGATCCCTTTAAAAACCTCCGACAGCCTGAGTTTTTCTCTCTTTGGAGAAGGCAGCAGTGAGAGGCGCCGGTACTCTTCCGTGAAATCCATCAAACCTTTTCCAGTGGTTGCGATCATCCTGAGTCCATCGGTGACCTTTTTTAGTTCACTCCCTTTCTCAGATTTAAGCTTTGTCTGAAGTGATTTTGATAAGGACAGCATGGGGGCCACAGCATTCATAATCTCATGGGTCAGGACACGTATGATCTT
>JAGLPR010000367.1 GCA_023137255.1 Bacteroidales bacterium
AGTGAAGGTAATGTACAGGCGAAAGTTGATGGCGCTTACGGAGCCATGATCTCCCTGAACTGCGAAACTGATTTTGTAGCCAAGAACGAAGATTTTGTAAAATTTGCCACCTCCATCCTGGACCTGGCAGTGGCTGAAAAGCCTGCTGACCTTGAATCACTGAAAGCTCTCACCATGGACGGTAAGGTGCTGGCAGATGTGATTACTGACAGGTCCGGAACCATTGGAGAGAAGCTGGAACTGGCTTACTTCGATTTTATCCAGGCTGAAAAGGTACAAGCTTATAACCACTTCGGTAACAACCTTGCCACCCTGGTAGGCTTCAGTAAAGCTGATGTGGAAGAGCAGGTTGCCAAGGATGTGGCCATGCAAATTGCTGCCATGTCGCCCGTTGCAGTGGATGAAAGTGAAGTATCTGCAGAGGTCATCGCACAGGAGAGAAAGATTGGCCGCGAAAAGGCACTTCAGGAAGGCAAACCTGAGAACATCGTTGACCGCATTGCTGAAGGTATGGTCAAGAAGTTCCTCAAGGAAGCCACCCTGCTGAACCAGGAGTTCACCAAAGATTCAAAGAAGACTGTTGGACAGTACATCAAGGAATCTGACAAGGACCTCCAGGTAACCGGATTTAAAAGGTTTGCAGTGAAGTAAGCTGGGAATCCCGAACTTATATTAAAACTGCTCTGTGCAAACGGAGCAGTTTTTTTATGTCTAATTCCGAAAGGGTATTTGTTCGCCGCTTAAATTCGTTTTGAAGGCTAACTGGGATTTTTGCGAAGCAATAACCACTTCGCAGAGAAATATTCCCCCGTCTCTTTGATTCCTTTTTACTACTTTTAAAAGAAAATGTACCCTTAGATGAGAACTAAACGGATTTTACTTAAGTTGAGCGGGGAAGCGTTGATGGCCGGCCGTTCACACGGCATTGATCCCGATCGACTGAACGATTACATTGAAGAGATCATCGAGGTATCGCGAATGGGTACCCAGCTGGGTATTGTGATTGGCGGAGGAAACATCTTCCGGGGAATGTCGGGGGTTGAAGCCGGATTTGATCGTGTGAAAGGCGATTACATGGGCATGCTGGCCACGGTTATCAACGGACTTGCCCTGCAGTCTGCCTTCCACTCAAAGGGAGCTGCATCCAGGTTGTTTACAGCCATCCGCATGGAACCGGTGGCAGAATATTACTACAAGCCGAAGGTCATAGAGGCGCTGGAAAACAACGAGATTGTGATCTTCTCGGGAGGCACCGGAAATCCCTATTTTACTACCGATACTGCCGCCTCTCTCAGGGCAGTTGAGATGGAGGCCGATGTGATGCTGAAGGGAACACGGGTGGACGGGGTATACACCAGCGATCCGGAAAAGGATCCCGAAGCGAATAAATATGATGAGCTCACATTTGGTGAGGCCATTGAGAAGGAATTAAGGATCCTGGATCAGACTGCTTTTACCATGTGCAAGGAGAACGATCTGCCCATTATTGTCTTCAATATGAACAAGAAAGGGAATCTAAAAAAGCTTGTTTCGGGAGAAAAAGTTGGAACTTTAGTCAAAATTTAGATAAATTAGGCTCGCAACGAAATTCAAAGATCATGAACGAAGACGTCCAACTGGTATACGAAATGGCCAGGGAGAACATGGAAAAATCCGTTGAACACCTTGATAATGAATTGATTCGCATCAGGGCAGGAAAGGCTAATGTGCATATCCTGGATGGAGTTATGGTAGATTATTACGGTACTCCTACTCCACTGAACCAGGTTTCCAACATAAGTACTCCCGATGCCAAGACCATCATGATCCAGCCCTGGGAAAAATCTATGATCGATCCCCTCGAAAAAGCATTGATGCAGTCCAACGTGGGAATCACCCCCTCAAACAACGGGGAGGTGATCCGCCTGATCATCCCCCAGCTCACCGAAGAGCGTCGCCGCGAACTGGTCAAAAAGGTCAAAACGGAAGGAGAAAATGCAAGGGTAAGCCTCCGGAACAGCCGTCGCGAAGCCAACGACGAATATAAACAAATGCAGAAAGACGGGCTCTCGGAGGACGAGACCAAAACTGCCGAAGATCTGATTCAGAAACTCACCGATGAATTCACCGAAAAGGTGGAGAAGATTGTGGAATCCAAGGAAGAAGACATCATGACCATCTAAGGTTTGTCAGCTCTCCTCTGCCAGTTACACTTCACTTCATGAATCCGGAACCAACGCCGGCCAGCCTCTCTACATATCGAGGATCCTGAAAATCTCTGAGAAGTCGGGCGAGAGGATAATCTCCGTACGACGGTTCTTTCTTCTTGCCTCCGGGGTATCTGCACCATCCACAGGAAGATACTCTCCCCTTCCGGCTACAGTAAGGCGGGTGGGATCAATTCCTGATCCGTCCAGCAGGATTCGTACTATAGACGTGGCCCTCATCACACTAAGGTCCCAGTTGTCCTTGATGGACGACCCTTTTCTGAAAGGTACATCATCGGTATGACCCTCAATCATGATACTGATCTCGGGATTGCGTGCCAGTACCTGGGCCAGCTGCTGAAGGGCCCGTACCCCGTTGGGATCCACCACCGTGCTCCCCGATCTGAAGAGCAGTTTCTCATCCAGGGAAACATAAACCTTTCCATTCTTTCGAGTCACTGTAAGGCCCTGTCCTTCAAAACCCAACAATGCCTCAGCCACTCTTTCTCTCAGGTCGTCGAGCACCCTGTCTTTCTCATAGAGCATCTTCTCCATCTCCATCAACCGTGCATTCCTGGCCTCCAGTTCAGCTTGTAAACGGTTTACATCCTGACGCTGACCGGCAACATTTGCTTCAAGCTCTTTCAGCAACTGCTCTTTGGTAGTCAGGTCTTCCTGGGTGGACTGCAGTTCATTAAGCAACCTGCGGGTTTCCCGGGCATTCCCCCGTAACAGAGCTTCATGGGTCGACTCCAGGTCGGCATACTTCCTATCCAGCTGAGCCATCTCCTTCTCCAGCTCCTCCACCCTCTTGTGGATCCTGATGCTGTCCTCAATGTTCTTTTGCTGCTGCTCTTCCACCTTATCGATCTTCGCCATCATCTCCCTGTTCTCGACAGTCAGATGTTCGTTTTCCGCCATCAGGTCATCTCTCTCATTTTGCAGAGAGCTGCTCTTATCAGTAAGTTGTGAGAATTCGCTTGCCGGGACACAGGAACCAAGCAGTGCCAGTCCCATCAGAATATATATATACTTCTTCATCATATTTACATAACGGTTCAATTGGAGAAAATTACATAAAATAGCATGGGTTTGTTTGTCATTTTTTCCCCACGGTTGTTTAAGATATTAACATAGATATTTATTTGTAACTTTGCATCAGCAAATTTAGGTGATGGCAGAGAGTGAGGAATCATACAAATTACTAGAAACCATACAGGGTCCGGAGGATATGAAGTCGTTGACCCCGGAGCAGTTACGTCAACTTAGTTCAGAATTACGTCAGTACATCATTGAAGTGGTGTCGTCCAATCCCGGACACTTTGGCGCCAGCCTTGGAGTGGTTGAACTGACCGTAGCGATCCACCATATTTTCAATGCACCCTACGACCAGATTGTCTGGGATGTGGGGCACCAGGCTTATGGACATAAAATTCTCACCGGCCGAAGGGATGTATTCCATACCAACCGGAAATATGGCGGAATCAGCGGGTTCCCAAAACCCTCCGAAAGTGAGTACGACGCATTTGGGGTAGGACACTCATCCACCTCCATTTCTGCAGCCCTGGGAATGGCTGCCGGTAACGATTACAGAGAACAGTCGGACCGCCAGGTAGTGGCTATCATCGGCGATGGATCACTCAGCGCCGGAATGGCATACGAAGCACTGAACAATGCCGGACACGCAGGAAAAAACCTGCTGGTGATCCTCAACGACAATAACATCTCCATCGATCCCAGTGTGGGTGCCATGAAGGATTACCTGCTCGACATTACCACCTCCAAAACCTACAATAAGGTAAAGAACGATGTATGGAACCTGCTGGGTTTCATGAACAAGGTAACCCCCCATGCACGGAGTTACGCACAGAAGATAGAGAATGCCATTAAATCCATCGTCCTGAAGCAGAGCAACCTTTTTGAATCGCTGAACTTCCGTTACTTTGGTCCGGTGGATGGTCACGACGTACTTCACCTGGCCGAGATCCTGAAGGACATGAAGGATATTCCAGGGCCCAAACTGTTGCATGTGATTACACAGAAGGGAAAAGGGTTTGCCAAAGCTGAAGAGAACCAGACCGCTTTCCACTCTCCGGGAAAATTCAACATGCATACCGGCGAGATCATCAAGAAGGTGTCTGACCAGCCCGAGGCCCCTCTTTTCCAGGATGTATTTGGAGAGACCATCCTGGAACTGGCAAAAACCAATAAGAAAATCATCGGGATCACCCCTGCCATGCCTACTGGTTCCTCTCTGAAGCTCATGATGGATGAGATGCCCGACCGGACCTATGATGTGGGGATCGCAGAACAGCATGCGGTCACATTTTCGGCCGGACTGGCAGCTTCGGGCATGATTCCGTTCTGTAACATCTACTCCTCGTTTATGCAGCGGGCCTACGACCAGGTGATCCACGATGTGGCCATCCAGAATCTGCCCGTGGTCTTCTTTCTTGACAGGGCCGGACTGGTGGGATCGGATGGTGCTACACATCATGGCGCCTATGACCTTGCTTTTTTCAGATGCATCCCTGGAATGACCATTGCATCGCCCCTGAACGAGATTGAAATGAGGAACATGATGTATACAGCCCAGCTCGAACCCTCGGGACCCATGGTGATTCGTTACCCCAGGGGAAGGGGTGTGATAGTGGACTGGAAGCAACCATTCAGCCAGGTGGAGATGGGGAAAGGGCAGCAACTAAAGGACGGAAACGACCTGGCCATTCTTACACTGGGACCCATTGGAAACGAAGCTACGAGGGCCATCGAGATGCTCAAGAAAGAACACATCAGCGTGGCACACTTCGACATGCGTTTCCTGAAACCGTTGGATAACAAGCTGTTAAAAAGCATATTCTCCGGGTTTAAGAAAATCATCACCGTGGAAGATGCATCGGTAGTGGGGGGGCTTGGCAGTGCAGTCATAGAGTACATGAACGACAACAGCTACAAAGCCAAGGTCATCCGCCTGGGGATTCCTGACCGGTTTGTGGATCACGGCACCCAGGAAGAACTCTATAAGGAGTGTGGGTTCGATGCAGATGGAATCGTCACTGCTGCCCGGAACCTGGTGCATTCCAAGATCCTCACGAGGGCCATGTAAGCCTGCAGGTAAATCTCAGTATGTAAGCTTCGTCGCTGAACCGAGCCTGCGAGCTCGGCGCAGCCAACCCAATGCTGAGCACTGGCTTAGCCTCCTCTGCTGCGAGGAGAGTCAATTGGGAGAGGGGGGGTATTGTTCATCTCACAGCAGTGTGATAGTATCACCAGTTGATAGTCTCCGATGATAGTATCATAAAAGAAGTTGAGGGAGTATACCCCCCTACAAGGAGAATCTTTACCGGATAGTCTGTACACCCCCAGATTCTCTACCCATGCAAATGCTAGAAGTCAAACTTGATGCCCTGTGCCAGGGGCATGTCGGTGCCGTAGTTGATGGTGTTGGTTTGCCTGCGCATGTAAGCTTTCCAGGCATCGGACCCCGATTCGCGGCCGCCGCCGGTCTCTTTCTCACCACCAAATGCACCGCCAATCTCTGCTCCTGAGGTCCCAATATTCACATTGGCGATCCCGCAGTCGGATCCCACACCGGAAAGGAATTTTTCTGCTTCGCGCAGGTTCAGTGTGAATATGGCTGAAGAGAGACCCTGGGGCACATTGTTGTTCAGATCAATGGCTTCATCAATGGTGCTATACCTGATCAGGTAGAGCAGCGGTGCAAAGGTTTCGTCCTGCACAATTTCATATTTATTCTCAACCTCTGCCATGGCAGGAACCACATAGGTCCCGGTACCATATCCTTCACCTTCAAGTACCTCACCGCCAAACAGGATGGTGCCTCCCTCCTGCTTCACTTTATTTATTGCTCCGGTAAAAAGGTCCACGGCTGTGGTGTCCACCACCGGCCCCACCAGTACCTGCTCATCCAGGGGATTTCCTATCCGGGTGGATACCTGCTGATAAGCTTTCACCAGCCTGGCTTTCACATCTTCATAGACCTTTTCATGAATGATTACCCTGCGGGTGGAAGTACAGCGCTGGCCGGCAGTACCCACTGCACCAAAAACAATGGCTGGTATGGCCAGATCCAGGTCGGCATGCTCAGAAACAATCAGCGCATTGTTACCACCCAGTTCCATGATGGAATTCCCCAAGCGTTCGCCGACGATCCCTGAAATATGTTTTCCTACTCGGGTCGAACCGGTCACAGAAAATAGGGGTATCCTGCGGTCTGATGCAAAATTATCTCCCATAACAGAAGATTTTGCCACCACCAGGTTAAATACACCCTCGGGCACATTATTTTCTTTCAGCACTTTACTGATAATGTTCTGGATGGCAATGGCAGTTAAAGGAGTCTTGGAGCTGGGTTTCCAAACTACCACGTCGCCGGCGATGGCCGCAATCATGGCATTCCAGGCCCACACTGCCACGGGGAAATTAAACGAGGTCACCAGTCCCACGATCCCCAGTGGATGATACTGGTCGTACATGCGGTGATGTGGACGCTCACTCTGCATGGTGAATCCATACAGCTGGCGGGACTGCCCCACCGCAAAGTCACAGATATCGATCATCTCCTGTACTTCTCCCAGCCCTTCCTGGTAGATCTTTCCCATCTCCAGGGTCACCAAAAACCCAAGGTCCTCCTTTGATTCGCGCAATGCAAGGCCAATCTGACGGACCACCTCTCCCCTCTGCGGAGCGGGGACCAATTTCCAGGTAGAAAAAGCTTTTTCAGCGGTCCTGATCACCCCTTCATAATCCTCAGTAGTGGCATTGGTAACCCTGGCAATAATCTCCCCGTCGATGGGAGAAACCGAAGAGGTAACATCACCTTCTGTATTGATCCATTCTTGACCGGTGGTTGCTCCTGAATTCACATCTTTAATGCCCAGACGATTCAGCACGTGAATGATCTTCTCTGTGTACTCCTTTTCCATGATATATATGTTTTTCTTTTAGATTTCGATTGACAAATTTAGCAATGGATTCTATCATAAAAGATATTAAAGAACATGAAGTTGGCAGATTCCCGGCGGGCTTGGCAATTCCCGTGAAAAGCATTAACTTCGCTCCGCTTCGGCAGCACCTTCGTTAGGCGAAAGGTGAAAGGCAAAAGCTGAAAGTGAACAAAGGTTCTAAGAAGGTGTTGAAAAAAGCATGAAGTATAAAAGTCAGAATCGCACTCAAGACTTTAGACTTTTGACTTTAGACTTTGTACTAGCGGCATAGCCGCGTATGCCCAGGTGGCAGGACCGACCGTGAATAAAACCTCCAGTGGAGGTTTTTAGGGAGTAGCCAGCCTGAGGGGTGGCCCAATTCCGCCACCCTCTGGATAAGTTTAAACTACGTAAGTAGTTCTTGTTCTTGAAAGTATAGACACACATTGCCCAGGTGGCGGAAT
>JAGLPR010000368.1 GCA_023137255.1 Bacteroidales bacterium
CAAGATTCTTATCCCTGAACAAACCCCTTCATCATTTCACACGCCAGTTTCGCATTCTTCTCCACGAAGTCGATCCCGACCTTTTCACCGTTCACCACCGGCAGAGGGTGACAAAGCTCGTAACTGTAGTATCCTTCATACCCGATATCATTCATTGCTTTTACAAATTCGGGCAGGTATTTTTCCGCCTGTTGTTCTGCTGCCTTATCTCCGTGATCGCTGTGATCCTGGGTATCCACAATCTTCCCACTGGCATCTCTATCGAATTCACCTCCAAAATGGGTTAACATCTGTATTCCCTTCACGGCCTGCGCAGCCTTTTTAATACTCTCAGGGCTCTTATCATCCATAATGGGTGCATCGAGGCACGCTTTTAAATGGGGTGAATCCACCTCATTGATCATGCGCATCATGTCCGTCCAGTCGTTGATCACAGGTTTGTGATTCTGTAAAGCCAGAGTCACGCCGTGATCACCGGCATACCTGGCACTCTCTACCAGCCCCTCTCTGCACCAGTCCCATATTTGCTTGGGTTCAAACTGGTAATGGGCTTGCTGCCAGCTCTCCCTGGCAATATCGTACCTGCCTCCGGTGGGATGCAGGGTAACCCCGGGCCATCCCAGGAACACCCTCAGCGGTTTTACTCCCAGGTCTGAGGTCATGCGCATCAATTCGCGCAGATATACAATCTGACATTCACGATACTCGGGTACCGGACTGCTGAAATCGTTGTTGGCCGATACCGCGTATATGTCCAAACCCAGATCAGCTGCTTTTTTCTTCAACTCCTTACATCGTGTGGTGGGCATATCAAGCGGATTGCCATGGGGCCTTTTCCCGTCTATCTCGATTCCATCATAGCCGAAATCCCTGGCTTTGATCATCATCTCGTCCAGGGTGAGGGCATCGCCTTTGTACCAGACCCCCAGGAAGGTAATGCTGTATAATCCAACTTTGTTGACTGCTTTCTTGTATGGTTCCCCTGCCATCAGGGTCATGGCTGGCGATGACAATCCAACTGCTGCAGTGCCAACGGCAGTGTTGTGCAGGAATTTACGTCTGTTCATGTTGCTGGCAGTGTTCATGTTAGTTAGTGTTTTATGTTTATTGGTGTTTTATAATGCTCAAAATCAAATAATTATTTCATTCTCCGCATCCCAGTGCACCTTTCGCCCCTCCCGGAATGCTTTGGTCGCCATGTGTGAGGATACTGCCTCCTCAAACCCTCTGTCGATATTGCAGCTGGTTATGCCGCCATTTCTGATGCAATAGAGCCATTCCGCCAGGTGAAGTTGTGTGGTATTCCTACGCACTCCTTCACTGTAAGTATCCACCAATCCTCTGTCTGCGTAGTACTTTGAAGTTGGCGAAGAGATGGCATCCACCTCAATATGTTCCTTGTCGTAACGAATAAAGGGGGTGCTGGGATCCATCATCGCCGATTCGATCCTGCTCTTGTATTTTGACGAGTTTTTATCGGCCCAGACAGTAAGAGATCTTCCCAGTTCCAGGGTGGCATCTCTTCCCATGAACAGAGTCCCCCGTGGAATACCACTCGCCAGGGTGCCACTGTAAAGCAGGGTGAGCTGCCTGTGTGGATACTCAAAAGCCGCCTGGAACACATCCGGAACCTCTCTGCCGTCCTGGTGGTAGTAAATCCCTCCAGAGGCTATGGCTGACCCGGGAATACCAAGACCCAGTATGGAATTTACTGCATCGTACTCGTTGGAAAAGAGATCGCCAGACATTCCTGTACCATAGTCCCAGTAACCCCTCCATCCATAATAACGTTCCTGACTGAATCCCGATCTCCCGGAAACAGGTCCCTCGAACAGCTCCCAGTCAACCGACTCCAAGCTGGCGCTCCGCTCCCCGGTGATGCTCCATCCTCCCGGCGAATCGTTCCGGTTGGTGGTGGTTTCAATCAGTGTGATCTTACCGATCGTTCCATTTCCGATCAGCTCCTTTGCCTTGTGATTCAGATCGCGCTGTCTTCCCTGATGACCCAGTTGAAAAACCACCCCGCTTTGCCTGACTGCATCCCTTAATGCGATGGCTTCGTCCACGGTGCGGGTCATGCATTTCTCCAGGTAGATGTGTTTGCCCCTGCTGGCTGCATCAATGGCCATCTTTGCATGCCAATGATCGGGTGTAGCAATGATTACAGCATCAATATCGTCGTGATCCAGTAGATCCAGGTAATGCTTATGACCTCTGGCATTTTTTCCCGCAATGGCCACTCCCTTTTCGAGGCGGGACTCATAAACTTCACTTACACCCCGCCATTCAATGTTCAGATCCTTTGTGGCAGCCCTGGTGATTGCTTCTCCCCTGGCACCGAAACCAATGATCCCTATCCGCAGTAAATCACTTTTCCTGCTGGAGTGAGGTTCCGGGGAAAACCTTTTATTCATAGCAGGGTCCCCGCTGTTCAAAATAAGTGGAACAGATCCAATTCCGGTTATGAAATCACGTCTTTTTATGGTACTCCTTATCTAATCCCCTGCCTGGTGCAGGATCTGGTGTGCACTGGAATCCAATAAAGATAGTGATTTGTTGCCCTGTTGTCAATGCCGAAGATCGAGCTATCTTTTTAATGCCCTGATCCTCTGAAGAAGTGGTGGGTGTGAATAGTGGAAAAAGACATACACAGGATGGGGAGTGAGATTGCTCAGATTATTTTTCGAAAGCTTCTTCAGTGATGAAACCAATCTGTCAGCTATAAACTTCTCCCTGGCGAACCGGTCGGCCTGGTACTCATTGTGGCGAGATAACGCATTGGTTCCCAGTCCCACAAGCATAGAAATGGGAGAATAGAGAATCCCGAATGCTACCAATCCAAGATGAAATGAGGCCTCCTCCCCACCCAGGGCCACCGCAAAACTGTCCACACCCACAAACAGAGAGAACAGGTAAAGGGTGATAGCCATCTGGATAATTCCAAGAACCAATCCGGTAGTAGTATGTTTTTTCTTGTAGTGACCCACCTCATGGGCCAGCACAGCCACAATCTCCTCCTCCTCCAGGTCACTAATCAGCGTATCAAACAGCACAATCCTTTTCTTTGGACCCAGACCGGTGAAGTATGCATTGGCTTTGCTGGAGCGTTTTGAGCCATCCATCACATAGATGTTATCCAGTTTAAAACCGACTTTTTTGGCAAATGCCTCAATGCTGCTCCGGAGCGATCCCTCCTCAAGCGGAGTCTGTTTATTGAACAGGGGTACGATGATGTTGGAGTAAAACATGGTCATAAACAGGGAAAACAGGGTAACCACACCAAGTGCAATCAACCAGAACCACTTGCCTGTCAGCATATAAATCCATGTGATAAGCGCCAGAAGCCCTCCCCCAATTAATGCACCCAGGAGCCACCCCTTGATCTTGTCCAGAATAAAGGTCTTCACATTGGTGCGGTTAAAACCATATCGCTCTTCCAGCACAAAAGTGTTATATAAAGCGAACGGGGTGGTCAGGATATCACTCGCCAGGGCGAGGAGACCGAAAAAGAGCAATACGTGTACTATGTAGTTGCCGGTAAGGCCGTTCACCAGGTTATCAAGCCAGCCAAAACCCCCTAAGAAGAATACCGGGAGCATCACAGCCAGGCTCACAGAACTGGTAAAGAAGGAGAAACGCGTATTATCACGCTTATATAGCTGACTCTTCCTGTACTCTTCCCTGTCAAATATACCTGATAGCTCCTCCGGAAGGACCGGAAGGATATGCTTCAAATTCAAAGTATCGAGGATCCTCTCCAGCACATACCCAAACAGCAGCACCCCGATCAAGCCTACAAACACCATATTATACATCATACCATCCCCTTTCGACTTTTGACTTTCTACTTTTGACTAATAAACTTGTTTCTCAATTTCCATCCTGTTTAACAACCGCACATCAAGCTCCTCCCGGTAATACTGAACCGCTTCCAGTGTATCATAATCGAGAGCCATATCCACCATGATGCAGGCCGAATCAAGCATATCATCTATTTCATAATAGATGGCCAGGTTATGATAAGCCTTGGCAACCATGGTGCTGTCGACCGATGAAGTAAGTCCGTTCCAAATAGAAAATGCACTCTCCCATTCTCCCTTATCCGTATGACTTACAGCCAGTTTAAGCGAATCACCCTTCCCTTTGTAGAGACTCCGGGATGCATAGTTCCAGACCGGGACCAGGTATTTACCATATTTAAATCCACTTTCAAAAAACAGCTCCCTAATCATCTCAAGGCTGGAAATCGTGGACCCTGCAAATTCTCCATTTTCCATGATCGGGAAAAAAAGTGTATCCGCTGTGGCATAGGTATCAAAGGGTACCGGACTTCCGGGCAGATGAATGTTCCATTTTAAACTGTTGGATACCTCAAAATATTTATTCTGAATCTCAGTGGGAGCATCCTTATAGTAATCATAATGCTGGTCCAGTCCGGCAAAGTAGTACTCCAGACTGATGATGGCATCCCCGCCCATGGTATCACAGATGTTATCAACCTCTCTCTTGGTCAATATCCTGTCTTCAAGCGCAAAGGTATCGCTCCTTCTCTCATTTAGCCATATGGGCATATGAAAGCGTGTAATGGGAGAGTTACGCAATACCTCCAGAATGCCTCTGCTCAGATTGTTAGATATGAGCGTGTCCAGCATAACAAGTTGAGCAGCATCCAGCGTCCCCTGGTTTGCCTCGGCCCATATGTCAGGAGTTAAAGGCGCCCTGTTCAGGAAAATAAGCTGGTGCACATGGTCCGGGAAACTGACAGTGGCGGGTTCCAATACCTCAAATTCCACCACGCTATAGATGCTGGCACACCCTCCCATGATGAGGGAAGAGATTAATAACGGTATGAATAACCTGATCCTGACGATGACTGACTTTCGACTTTATGACTTTCAGCTTTCCAGACAGGCTATACGCTCATGCCACCACAAACATGCAGCGTCTGGCCTGTCATGTAGGAAGAGAGGTCTGAAGCAAGGAAAAGTGTCACATCGGCCACGTCCCCGGGCACACCGCCACGTTTCAATGGGATGCCCTTGATCCACTCCTCTTTCACATTCTCCGGAAGTTTGTCTGTCATATCGGTAATGATAAATCCCGGAGCGATGGCATTACATCGTACATTCCTGGCGCCCAGCTCTTTGGCAATAGATTTGGTGAATCCAAGTATGCCCGCCTTGGAAGCAGAATAGTTTGCCTGTCCGGGGTTGCCATTCACCCCTACTACCGAACTCATGTTAATGATAGATCCGGTACGGGCTTTTAACATGTATTTCTGGACAGCCTTGGTGAAATTGAATACCGACTTAAGGTTCACCTTAATCACCAGGTCCCACATCTCCTCATCCATTCGCATCAGTAGGGTGTCGCGGGTAATCCCAGCATTGTTCACAAGAACATCCACCTTCTCAAAATCAGCTACCACCTGGTCCACAACCTGGTGAGTCTGTTCATAATCACTGGCATCGCTCACATATCCTTTTCCTTTTACTCCAAGGTCGGTCAACTCCTTCTCCAGGGTCACCATGTTCTCATCCCTCGAAAGGTCAGTAAATGCGACATCAGCACCCTCCTGGGCTAAACGAAGGGCAATCATGCGTCCGATACCCCTGGCAGCTCCGGTAATCACTGCAACTTTTCCTTTTAATAGATCCATAATAGATTAGATTATTTTGCGTAAATGAAACAATGCAAATAAATGAAAAAACCGTTAAACTAAAAAAGATAGGAGTCCAGCTCACTGCTGATCTGTCCGGCAGGTCCCTGTAAAAAAAGATCTGTCAGAGTATCTGTAAAACTTGATCTGCTGGGGTTGATTTCAATCACTGTCGCTCCATTGGATTTGGCGATAGAGGGCAACATTCCGGCAGGCATTACCTCACCGGTGGTACCCACAATCAGCAATACATCGGCACCGGAGATCTCTTCAACCGATCGGCTGGCAGCATCAGGAGGTATCCCCTCCCCAAAAAACACAAAATCGGGTTTCAGCACCTCCCGGTCCTCTTTGCATCTTGGAGGCAGAAGATCCAGAGAAATGGTTGAGATCTCGTACCGCTCACCACATTGACTGCATTTTAGCCACTTGGAGTTCCCATGATACTCGATCACTTTGCTGTTTCCCGCCTCATGGTGCATGTTATCAATATTCTGTGTAATCACCGCCCTGAGCATCCCCTCTCTCTCCAGCCTGGCCAGCAAATAGTGAGCAGGATTGGGCCTGGCATCCAGAA
>JAGLPR010000369.1 GCA_023137255.1 Bacteroidales bacterium
TGTATCTGAAAGCCACCTGGTTCCTGGGCATGGTTCCATAGACAG
Source organism: Bacteroidales bacterium (assembly GCA_023137255.1). Classification (GTDB taxonomy): domain Bacteria; phylum Bacteroidota; class Bacteroidia; order Bacteroidales. The sequence goes on from JAGLPR010000369.1 coordinate 46, forward strand.
GCACCTGATTGGTTAGGCTGTCCCTGAAGACCGGGTTTTCGGAGTAGGCATCATAAGCCTGGGAATATACCATATCAGGCATGAAATCATACCCTGGCATATCTCTGTGCCGGTCGCACGACAGCACCAACATGCATGACAGGAGTACCACCGCTGCTCTTCTATTCAGTACCTTTCTCATAATGTTCATTTTTCAAATAGGATGGTTATGCATCACGATTCATAATGTAAACTCTCTTCCAGGAACGGATCCTTCTTCACCAGCAGGGGCCTTGAGGCAAGTGCCCGCAATACCACGAAAAGGAATACCCCTGTGTAGAAAAGTGTCATCGCAATCTCCAGTACTCCAATGCCGGCATGTTCACCTGCGGCTCCTGGCATAATCATCTGGAAATAATCGATCCAGTGCCCGATCAGGACCACTCCGGCAACACCCGCCAGCCAGTTCAGTTTCTTTTTTAGGTCCAGTTTCATCAGCCCGAAAAACGGAACGATGAAGTTCAATCCAAGGTTCAGAAAAAAGAGTAATTCAAAATCCTCCCTGCGCTGGATAAAATAGGCAGTCTCTTCAGGAATATGGCCATACCAGATAAGCAGATACTGCGAAAACCACAGATAAGTCCAGAATATGCTGAAAGCAAACAACAATTTGCCAAGGTCATGCATATGATCTACCCTGATGAAAGCCAGGTATCCTGCTCTTTTCAGAAACCAGATCAGCACGATCATAAAAGCCAGGGAGGTAACAAACATCCCGATAAATACATACCATCCAAATATGGTGCTGTACCAGTGTGCATCAATGGACATGATCCAGTCCCAGCTGCTGGTCGACACCGTGATGGCAAAAAACACCAGGAAGAGTCCGGCAAAAATCCTTCGGCGATTATGAAACCTTATTCCCCCGGAATCCATCAAGGCATCTGTCTGTTTTCTCATTCCCCGTGTCAGCACGATCCAACCAGCAAAATAGAGTACCATCCTGATGAAAAAGAAGGGCAGGTTTAACCAGGCAGATTTTGCTTCCAGTACGGGATCGTGAAGATCGGCATGTGACCAGTGGTAAAGGTCCCCCATGCCAAAGTAAACAAGTGCCATCAGCAGAAATGCCACAGGTAAAAATGTGGTTAGTGCTTCCGGAATACGCTGAAGTGCAGTATGCCACCCCGACCATGCAATCCGGTGGACCGCAAGGAAGAAGGCTGCTCCAAGGGCGATACCCAGGAACAGCAGGTTATTCAGCAGCACATTGGCCCATATTCTCGATGAATCAGGTTCAAATATAAATATGGCCGCGACAGAAAGCAATAAACCGGCTATAGCGGCGATAACCAATATGTTGCGGACCCTGTTTGTGAATGTATATTGCTCATCCATATCTGGTGGTTTTCTTTTTACACAATTTCAACATTAGTTATACCTGATAGCGCCGACTGCAAGCTGCTCCGTGTGAATTCCTCGTTTTCAGCAGCGTCAACCAGTATGACAAACCTGTCATCGGTAATGCGATCATGTATGGGTTCGAATTT
>JAGLPR010000037.1 GCA_023137255.1 Bacteroidales bacterium
CTGTTGAATGAGTTACACAAAAAGGACCTTCTTTATAAGGGTTACTCCATCCAGCCCTTCTCCCCGGCTGCAGGATCGGGCCTCAGCACCCACGAACTGAACCAGCCGGGATGCTACCGCGATGTAAAGGATACCAGCGTGGTGGCACAGTTCAAAGTGGTGAGGGACGATCGCTCCGCCTCCCTGTTTGATGCCACCGATACGGACCTCTATATCCTGGCATGGACCACTACCCCGTGGACCCTGCCGTCCAATACTGCCCTGGCCGTTGGGGCAAAAATAGAATATGTGCTGGTTCGGACCTTCAACCCCTATACAGGTACTCCGGTGACAGTGGTGGTTGCCCGGGAGCTAATGGGACGATACTTCCCGGAAAAGGATGCTGAACTGCCCCTTGAAGAGTATGAAGCAGGCAACAAGCGCGTACCCTACAAGGTGTTGAAGAGTCTCTCAGGAAAAGAGTTGGAAGGACTCTCCTATGAGCAACTGCTCGACTGGGTGAACCCGGGCGATAAAGCGTTCCGTGTGGTGATGGGCGATTTTGTGACCATCGAAGAGGGAACAGGGATCGTACATACCGCTCCCACCTTCGGGGCTGATGACTACCGGGTGGCCCTGGCCAACGATATTGCAGCCCTTCAGGTACTCGATAAGGAGGGCAACATGCAGCCGCTTGTAGACAGGAAAGGTCGCTTCTTCAGGCTGAAGGACCTGGATGAAGATTTTGTAAATGAGAAGGTGAACCTGGAAACCTATGGTGCATTCGAAGGAAAGTTTGTCAAAAACGAATATGACAACACCAAAAGCGAAAATGATCCCACCACCGATGTGGACATTGTCGTGCAGATGAAAACGGAAAACAAAGCGTTCCGCATTGAGAAGCATGTACACAGCTACCCGCACTGCTGGCGCACAGACAAGCCGGTCCTCTACTATCCGCTCGACAGCTGGTTTGTGCGTACCACGGCCATGAAGGAGAGGATGATGGAGCTGAACAACACCATCAACTGGAAGCCCGAATCCACAGGAACCGGGAGGTTTGGGAAGTGGCTTGAGAACCTGGTAGACTGGAACCTCTCCAGATCACGCTTCTGGGGTACTCCTCTACCCATATGGGTCACAGAGGACAAAAAAGAGCAGATCTGTATCGGCTCGGTTGCTGAGTTAAAAAAGGAGGTGGCGAAATCGGTTTCTGCCGGTTTCATGAGCTCCAATCCACTGGAAACTTTCAACGAAGGAGATTTCTCGAAAGAGAACTACAACGTTTTTGACCTGCACCGGCCCTATGTGGATGAGATAGTTCTGGTGAGTGCATCGGGACAAAAAATGTACCGCGAACCGGTGCTGATCGATGTCTGGTTCGATTCCGGATCCATGCCCTATGCCCAGTATCACTATCCTTTTGAACACAAGGAAGATTTTGACCAACTCTTCCCGGCCGATTTTATTGCCGAGGGAGTCGACCAGACCAGGGGATGGTTCTTTACGCTGCATGCCATTGCCACCATGCTGTTCGACAGCGTCTCATTTAAAAACATCATCTCCAACGGACTGGTACTGGATAAGAGCGGAAACAAAATGTCTAAACGGCTTGGCAATGCTGTGGATCCGTTTGAAGCCATTGACAAACACGGCTCCGATCCGCTCAGGTGGTATATGATCACCAATGCCCAGCCGTGGGACAACCTGAAGTTTGATGTCTCAGGGGTGGATGAGGTGAAACGGAAGTTTTTCGGGACCCTTTACAACACCTACTCATTTTTTGCCCTCTATGCCAATGTGGATGGATTTACCTACGAGGCCGGAGAGGTTCCGGTGGAAGAGCGTCCCGAAATTGACAGGTGGATCATTTCATTACTTCACTCGCTGATCAAGGAGGTCAAACAGCAATATGAAAATTATGAACCCACCCGGGCTGCCAGGCTAATCCAGGATTTTGTCATCGAAAATCTGAGCAACTGGTATGTACGCCTGAACCGGAAAAGGTACTGGGGGGGTGCATTCGATACCGATAAGCGGGCTGCCTACCAGACCCTCTACACTTGCCTGGAGGCGGTCTCCCTGCTGGCTGCCCCGGTAGCTCCTTTTTATATGGACAAGCTCTTTAGTGACCTGAATAGCGTGACCGGACGTCATGGGGTGGAATCGGTTCACCTGGCCAGTTTTCCTCAGTACAATGAGGGACTGATCGACACCGCACTGGAAACAAGGATGGATGTGGCCCAAAAGCTCTCCTCCATGATCCTGGGTTTACGTAGAAAGGTCAACATCAAGGTACGCCAACCCCTCAATAAAATGATGCTGCCCGTGTCTGATCCCGGTGTCCGGGAGCAGGTGGAGGCTGTAAAAACCCTGGTACTTAATGAGGTCAATGTCAGAGAAATAGAATACATCACCGATACCGCAGGGATTCTGGTGAAAAGGATTAAACCCAACTTCAAAACACTGGGACCGCGGTTCGGGAAGCAGATGAAAGAGGTGAGTGGGGCCATCAATGGCTTGGACCAGGAACAGATTGCTGCCTTCGAAAAAGCAAAATCGTGTGAGATCATGGTCGGCAGAGAGAATATCCGCCTTGCCCTGGAAGATGTTGAAATTATTTCCGAAGATATTCCCGGCTGGCTTGTGGCCAACGAAGGTGCCATCACCGTGGCTCTGGATATCAACATTACCGAGGAACTTCGCCAGGAAGGTATGGCTCGTGAACTGATCAACCGAATCCAGAACATCCGCAAGGAGAGCGGGTTCGATGTGACCGATAAGATAGAGGTGCTCATTGAAAGACACGACCTGATCAGTGATGCTGTAGAATCACATGGTAAATATATTGGATCACAGACACTTGCTGAATCTGTTTTATTGACAGATAAAATTCAAAACAACGAAAGCAAACGCATTGATATTGACGAAGATGTCTTCATAAATATTAGGGTGACGCGGATTGTATAACAGGATATAGAATCATTTAATTATTGTATATTTGGCAAACCAATGACTGAACCATTATGGCTGATAAAAATAGATATGGAGAGAAGGAGCTGCAGGAGTTCAGAGAGATCATCCAGCAGAAGCTTGAAAAGGCCAGGGAAGATTACGAATTGTTGAAATCGGCTATTACCCAGAGCGAAAGCAACGACACTCAGGATACTTCACCCACTTTTAAGGTACTTGAAGAGGGTGCCTCCACCCTTTCCAAAGAGGAGGCCGGAAGGCTGGCGCAGAGGCAGCAGAAGTTTATCCAGCACCTGCAGGCAGCCCTGATCAGGATAGAGAACAAAACCTACGGGATCTGCAGGGAGACCGGAAAACTGATAACCAAGGAGCGCCTTCGTGCAGTACCCCATGCCACGCTTTGTATTGAAGCGAAATCCAGGCAGTAATTCCAAATAATACCGGTGAAGTTTTGAGTATGTCCGTTACCCGGAAATCCATACTAATTGTCCTTTTGATTCTGGTGGCCGACCAGACCCTGAAGATCCTGGTTATGACCCATATGACCCTCTATCAGCAGATCCCTTTCTTTGGAAACTGGGGGATTCTTCATTTTGTGGAGAATAACGGGATGGCTTTCGGGCTCACTCTCCCGGGGAGTCTTGGAAAGATCCTGTTAAGCTCTTTCCGGATCCTGGCTGTGGTGGCCATCGGTTTTTACCTTCGTCACCTGATCAGGCTCAAGGCACATTCGGGGCTGATCATCACCCTCTCCATGGTGATGGCAGGAGCACTGGGAAACATCATCGATTCGGTTTTTTATGGACTGATTTTCAGTAGCAGCAGCCCGGTGGAGACGGCCACCCTGTTCCCGAAAGAAGGGGGTTATGCTCCCCTGCTCCACGGAAAGGTGGTCGACATGTTCTATTTTCCAATCATTAAGGGGAACTACCCGGAGTGGTTTCGCGGGGGCTCCAGCTTCATTTTCTTCAGGCCCGTCTTCAACATCGCCGATTCAAGCATCTCTGTAGCGGTAGCAATTATCTTATTTAATCAGAGGCGGTTCTTCAGGCACATCGATCACAAGAAGGCCGACCAGTAGCTTCACCTTTTTGTGGATTGAAGCTTATCAAGGGATTCAAATATCTCTGCCGATCCTGCTCCGCAGCTGATAATCGATTTCATTCCATTATCGACCGGCGCACCGGTTTTAAGCACACGCTCCTTCTGCAGGTGGTAGATGTTGCCGGAAGTGGGATTGGGACCTGTGGGAACAAATACGGTTATGATCTCCCCCTGGTCATCGGTAATAAACCCCGTCATCAGGGTTCCTGAGTTGAAAATATCCACCAGTACTACTTCTTTGAAGAAGGAGCGGTTTTTTCCAAAGAATTGTTGCACCGTTTCCTTGGCCAGCTTGTACCCGGGTATTATTAACAGGTACCGGTCCTCAGCCCGGTTCAGGAATACCGATAGCCGTGTGCGGACAATCAGTCCAATAATGAAAAAGAAGAGCAGGATGGCTGCCAGGGTAATCACATAAAGTGCAAACCTATAATAGGGATTGGGATCGGGGTCCTGCAGCAGTTTATCCACCACGGGAGTCAGGTTCCGTCCAATGAAGTTGATGACCCATCTGAACAACAGGATAATCAGGGTCAGGGGAGCCAGGGCGACCACGCCCCCGATTAGGGTGGTTCTAAGAAAATTCCGGATGCGCTTAAAGAAGTTGATTTGCATGGCATGAAGTGTTATATTCAACACAAAAATAGCTATGAAGATCTTTGCAACCATACTTTTGACCATGTTTCTGGCATCCGGACCAATTGTCCGGGGACCGGTAGCTGAGAAACCCTTTCTGTATGTGGCTCACCGGGGTGCCTCCTACCTGGCCCCGGAAAACACACTTGCATCCATCATCCTGGCCTGGGAGCTGGGGGCCGATGGTGCCGAATGTGATGTGATGCTGACCGCTGATCAGCAGGTGGTGCTGTTTCATGACAAGAATACAAAGAAACTGACCGGTCAGAGCCATGTCATCAGTGAAACCACCTGGGATGTGCTAAGCAGCCTGGAGATAAAATTGCGCGAAACCAACCTGCCGGGATATAAAGGCGAAACCATCCCCCTGCTTGCAGATGTATTGGCAACAGTGCCTGCAGACCGTATGCTGGTGATCGAGATCAAGACAGGGCCGGAAATCCTGCCGTTCCTGAAGGAGGTTGTTGAACAGCACTGGAAATCGGGAATAATCAGCTTCATCGCATTCGATTTTGAAACCATCAAAGAGGCTAAAGTCCTCTTCCCGGAGGTACCCGGTTACTACCTCTCCTCGTTTCAAGGTGATATTAACAAACGTTTGGATGCCATTGTTGAGAGCAACCTGGAAGGTGTGGACCTCAGGCATACGATCATCGATGAAGCACTGGTAGAGAAGTGCAACGGGGCCGGACTGGATGTGTGGTGCTGGACGGTGAATGATCCTGCAACTGCCCGGAAAATGAAAGAAATGGGAGTAACTGCAATCACCACTGACCGTCCCGGCTGGCTGAAAGAGCAATTACTTACAACAAATTAACATCGGTTTGTCGCAGATTGCTTTACTTTGCATCTTATTTTTAATCCTTCAAAAATGAAAAATATACTGTTTCTGTTACTGACCCTTGGGCTGGTAGCCTGCACCTCTTCAGAAAACGTGCAAAACAAACCTGAACAACCAGCCAATATTATTTTCCTGATCGGAGATGGCATGGGCCTCTCTGCTGTATCCACCGGTTTCTATTACGGGGAACAGCCTTCTGTATTTACACGCTTTCAGCATATCGGTCTTCAGCAGACCTCCTCTGCCAAACAAAAGGTAACCGATTCTGCAGCCAGCGGTACAGCCCTGGCCACAGGAACCAAAACCTATAATGGTGCCATTGGGATCGATACCACCCTTACACCACACCAGAGCATTGCCGAGCTTACAGCCAGCCTGGGCTGGAGCACCGGAGTGGTGGCCACGTCCACCATCAGTCACGCCACCCCTGCCTCCTTTTATGCACACGTGGAACAGCGGGGCATGGAGGAGGAGATTGCGGCACAGCTGCTTAGCTCCGAGATTGACTTTTTTGCTGGTGGCGGGCTTGCCAGATTCATCGCCAGAGCCGACTCCGCCAACCTGTTGCCGGTAGCTGCTGAGAAAGGATTCCTGGTAGACACCACCAAACTGGCGGCAGCCGGAACACTGGAAGCGGATCAGAAATACGGCTTTTTGCTTGCACAGGGCGGAATGCCCCCCATGATCCAGGGCAGAGGTGATTTCCTTCCCGACGCCACAAGCCTGGCCATTGGGCATCTGTCACAAAACCAGGATGGATTCTTCCTGATGGTGGAGGGTTCCCAGATCGACTGGGCAGGTCATGCAAACAGCACAGAATACATGGTGGGTGAAATGCTCGATTTCGAAAAGGTAATTGCAGCGGCCCTCGACTATGCTGAAAAAGATGGCAATACCCTGGTGGTGGTCACTGCCGATCACGAAACCGGTGGATTTACCCTGGGTGCCCTGCATAACGAAGAGACCGGGGCCTTAAATTATGCGGAGATAGGTCCGGTTTTTGCCACTGGCGGACATTCTGCCACCCTGATTCCGGTGTTTGTTTATGGCCCCGGGGCTCATAAGTTTACAGGGATCTACCAGAACACCGAGATCTTCCACAAGATGGCAGCGCTGGCCAAAGGAGAATAAATCCTCCTCCCTCTATTTCACTGATCCGCGTGCCCTTTTACGAGGATTAAGCTGGAGATTCTTCTCGGAATGTAATGCTATACTGGTACCTATAATTTCGAGCTTGTGAGCAACCGAGTTTGTGAGAAATTTCAGTGCCGGTATAGTATTACATGAAGAGAGCTTTACCGTTTGATGATCCCGTAAAAGAGCACGCGGATCATGTCCTCCAGCAGCTCTTCCCGGTCGGCTTTGTGCTCATCACTCAGTAGCAGGGGAAGTTCCAGGCCCTTCATCATGGTAGATATGGCTATGGCACCTATTTCCGAACTAGTTAGTTTAAAGAATCCTCTTTTTATTCCATCATCCAGGATCTCCCTGACTATCTGGCGCTCCTCCTCCTCAAAATTGCGCCTGATCTCCAGTATAAAATCCATATGGGAAAGTGCCTCTTCGTTAAGTGCTGCATAGAAGTTTCCCAGTGTTTTCACGTAGTGAAGCCTGAAAAGCATATAAGCTTTCATCCTTTCCACAGGAGAATCGTTTTTTTGGATGATCCGGTCGAGACGCTCCTTCAGTTCCCGGGCCTCCTTCTCCACCACTGCCCTGAAGATCTCCTCCTTGCTTTTAAAATAGTAATATATGGAGCTCTTTCCCTTCTGGGATACACTGGCAATCTCTTCCATGGTGGCTTTTCTGAAACCATACCTGGTAAAGATCTTGCGAGCTACTCCTACAATGTGTGTTCTGACCTCCTCCTTTACAACCACCATGAGATGAAAGTATTACTGCATCGGTATAAAATTAAGGTTCTTGTTCCATATCCACAAGCTTATAATCAAGCTGTCTTCGGGAGAGGTTGGCATTCAATACTTCAATTGTTACCTCATCACCAATCTCAAACTTTCTGCCCGAATGGCGACCCACGATCATGTACTCCTCTTCGTTAAATTCATAAAAGTCATCTGCAATACTCTTAATAGATACCATTCCTTCGCATTTATTCTCCACGATCTCCACATAGATCCCCCAGTCGGTAAGTCCCGACACTACTCCATCGAAATGATTTCCCACTTTATCCTGCATAAACTCCACTTGCTTATATTTGGTAGATGCCCTTTCAGCTTCCACAGCCCTCCGCTCCATCTCTGAGGCATGCTGGCACCTCTTTTCATAAGTCTCCGCGTTTTTCGATTCACCCTTTTCCAGGTAGTGCGCCAACAGCCGGTGCACCATCAGGTCGGGGTAGCGCCTGATGGGTGAGGTAAAATGAGCATAATCTTTAAAAGCGAGACCATAATGACCAATGTTGTTGGTAGAATAACGTGCCTTGGCCATGGAGCGTAAGGCCATCATCTCGATCACATTCTGCTCCTTGCTTCCCTGCACCTGATCCAACAAGGTATTCAGGGCCGTGGAGAGTCGTCTGCCCGACTGCTGTGGATTCAAAGAATGTCCAAACTTGGTAATAAAGCGGGTAAATGAATCCATTTTTTCTGGATCGGGCACATCGTGGATGCGGTACACAAAGGTCTTGCCGGTCAATTTCTTTCCTTTGGGCTCTGCCGGACTGACCTCTTTTTCATATTTCCCGCCCCGGCTGGCGTAGGCTGCAACCCTCTTGTTGGCCAACAACATAAACTCTTCAATAAGCCAGTTGGCCTCTTTTTGCACCTTGAAATATACTCCGGTGGGCGTGCCGTCCTCGGCCAGGTGGAACTTGACTTCCTCCCTTTCAAAATTGATGGAGCCATTAGTGAACCTCTTCTCTTTCAGTGTTTTTGAGATTTCGTAGAGCTTCAGAACCTCCTCCTTCATATCTCCCTCGCCGGTCTCTATAATCTTCTGGGCCTCCTCGTAGCTGAAACGACGGTTTGAGTGGATCACGGTGCGGCCAAACCATTCATCCAGCACCTCGCCCTGTTCGTTCATTTTAAATACTGCCGAAAAAGTGAGCTTGTCCTCATTGGGACGCAACGAACACACCCCGTTGGAAAGCTTTTCGGGGAGCATGGGCACCACCCGGTCGACCAGATAAACAGAGGTGGCGCGGTCAAACGCGTCACTGTCCAGGATGGTTTTGGTCTTTACGTAGTGCGACACATCGGCAATGTGGATTCCCACCTCCCAAAATCCCTTCTCCAGGGGCTGCAGCGAGAGAGCGTCGTCAAAATCCTTGGCATCGGCCGGAT
>JAGLPR010000370.1 GCA_023137255.1 Bacteroidales bacterium
CAGATGGCCGAACAGTTCTCCACCCGTGGATTTATGTCGGCCACCTCGGGTGACCTGCATTTCGGACTGGGCAGCGATTCCATTGTGGATTCGCTCACCATCCGGTGGCCGGGTCTTACCGCACAAACAATTTACAGAATAGCCGCCGACCAGCAGATTCAGCTGGACATTAAGGATGCAGATTCTTCATGGCAAGGTATGCACAGCCCCTTACCTGAAGATCACTTGTTCAGTCGCGTTACGGTGCCCGGACTGGAATTCAGGCATCTGGAAGATGACTTTGAGGACCTCGACAGGGAGACCCTGATCCCCGGCAACCTGTCGGCCGAAGGTCCGGCCCTGGATGTGGCCGATGTGAACGGAGACGGACTGGACGATATTTTCATAGGAGGCGCCTCCAACCAGGTTTCCAGACTTTTTATCCAGGAGGCCAGCGGATCGTTTTCCACAGCCCGTGTTCCTGCACTGTTAGAGGATCGGTTTACAGAAGATGTGGATGCTGCCTTTTTTGATGCCGACCAGGATGGAGATGTCGACCTCTACATTGTAAGGGCCGGAAACGAAGAGTTCGCAGGGAGCCCCCTGCTGGCTGACAGGCTGTTGATCAACGACGGTATGGGCCGGTTTGAAAAGAGCGGGAAAGGATCCATACCCTTCCTGGCGCAGAACGGCTCGTGTGTGAGGCCCTCCGATTTTGACGGCGACGGCGACATGGACCTCTTCCTGGGAACCAGGTCGGTTCCGGGGGCATACGGCCTGACACCCGAACAGTTTCTCCTGGAAAATGACGGATCGGGCAGGTTCACCCCTGTGGATGGAGAGAGGATGGGAGGCTTACAGAAAGCGGGGATGGTGACCGATGCTTGCTGGGTGGATCACGACATGGACGGCGATCCCGACCTGGTGGTGGTGGGCGACTGGATGAATGTCTCTCTCTTTATCAATGAAGGGGGAGACTTTACGGAGTCCACCTCCATGGCAGGACTGGACCGGACCTCCGGGTGGTGGAACTGTGTGGAGGCTGCTGATCTCGACCGGGACGGCGATATGGACCTGGTGTGTGGCAACCTGGGATTGAACAGCATGCTAAAAGCATCAGAAGATGAACCTGTTGAAATGTATCTGAACGATTTTGACAACAACGGCATTCCCGACCAGGTCATAACCGCATATGATCACGGGGTAAGCTATCCCATCGCCTCCCTGGACGAATTGACCCGGCAAATCAGGGGTTTGGAGAAAAAGTATCCCGAATACTCAGGTTTCGGAGGAGCAAGGGCCGAAGATATCTTCGGGACCGAACAACTGGGCCGTTCATATGTTCTGAAAGCGGTGCGATTCGAGAGTTCCATCTTCCTAAACAATGGAAACGGAGGCTTTGAAATCAAAGAGATACCCGCCGAAGCACAATTCTCCCCGGTAAGGGATCTGAAGGTAGATGATATCAACCTGGACGGGATTCCCGACCTGGTCCTGGCCGGCAACAACTATGGCTCAAGGCCGTCACTGGGTCGGTATGATGCATCATATGGCTGGCTAATGATTGGGAAAGAGGGAATAAGATACGAACCGATGATGCCGGTGCAGAGCGGTTTTTCACTGGTGGGAGACGTCAGAAAAATGCTCCCCGTTCAGATCACCGGCACAAAACATATGGTGGTGGTGACAAACGATGGTGATACTCAAGTGCTAAAACTAAACTTTAAATAGGGATGTTCACAAATGAGAAAACTTCTGATTGACAAACAGTTATATCTCATGTAAATTTAAGAAAAAATCAAAAATCAGCTTGCAGGCAAGAAATCGGGGTAATTCTTTAAAACACATGAGAAAATTACAAAGAACCTTTAGCTCAGCGTAGCCAATCTTTGACACGACCCCCGAGATTTCATTTATTTCTCCACAAGCAGGATCCGCACAGAGTTAGCCCAGAAGCTCAATATCTGTGTAACACAGGATATCCTGGCCAAGGCATGGAAACCGTACCTGGAAAATCCAAACATCGTACTTGAGGATGCCACCTGTTACGAGTCTTACATGCAGTTCCCTACCAATGTGAAGGTTGGGTAGAAGAGGTATGTCCAAAATCCTGAATTTTAATCACATATCAGGAAAATGTCTTAAAAACTGATGCAGGCTCAAGAAAAATCCGGTAAGGATTGGTGCTCCACGGTATGGTGGAATCTCTGCTTTACCTGGAGGGTGAGAAGCCAATGATATTGGCCGGGATGAACCGCGACAGTGTGGTCACCTATACGTTGAACCAACAGGCAGTCTCTTTGCATTGACTCTCCTACTCCTTTTGATCCACTAATGCTCTGGTAAATTCCCTGGTATCCACAATCCTGGTGTTGTACTCCTTCAAGTACTGTTGATGGTCCGGATCTGACGGATACGATTCCTCCGCCCCATATGGATATGTGCTCATCCCGTGAAACGGCAGGGGACCCACTTCCTGTCCGTATGCCGTATTGAGATCGCCATCCTTCACCCAGCCCACGCTGTGGATCAGGAAATCCCTCTTCCAGCCCTCCGGCAACTCAGGCAACGAGGATGCATCAAACTCGATGGTGATCTCATCACCGGCGTTCTTTATCACATACTTATCGTCGGATTCCAGCAGCAGGTGCAACACATCTCCGAAACGGGTATAATTCCCGGTGAGGTCGCGCCACATAGGATCAGTGCTTACCTCGCTGTAGTCGAACCAGTGCGGCCCGTACCGTCCCCCCTTCCTGAAGGGACGAGAGAAGCCACGGTAATGCAGATCCGCCATGGTAGGATCAAGTTCATGGGACCTTACAGGAGCCCCCGGATCTCCCTGTGTAAAGAAGATCTGGTCCCAGTGCAGCTGCATATTGGTCCGGATCCGGACCCTTGGATCGGCTGGGTTCACTTTCCCGGTAAGATCGGCCACGATCATCTTGTCCTTACCCATGGGGAATCCCAGGTTTTCAATGATTATCTCCCACTCTCCCTGCTCATTCAGGGCTTCGATCACCGGTGCGGACATCTTGATCTCATCCGATTGGGAAATGGAAGCATTGATGCTGGCATCGGTGGGGAAGATCCAGCCATAGAGATAGAGGTATAGACTCTTTGAAGGATCGATCTTCCCGAGGTGTATGGTGATTTCCGACAGCTCAGTCACCCCCTGGTATTTCCCCTGTTTGAACAACGGGGTATAATGGTCGTCCATCTCAGAAACGGCTGCCAACAGGTTGGTTCCATGTTGATCGATGACAGAGGCCGGCACCCTCTTCTCTCCCACCTGAAAAAGCTTATATCCTTTAGATGGGGGACCCATGCGCTCATCCACGTAGACCTCCACCTCGCCAGGATGATCAAGAACAACCAGTCCTATCTTATCCGTGTAGATGGCCTCCCACAGCTCCCCGGTGACCTGTACAATGTATTTCTCTCCCTGCATTTTCATATGCTCCCCCGGAATTTTAATGTAATCCACTGAAGCCGCAGAAGGTGCAAATGCTTTAGATTCGCCCATGATGCCCAGCGGCATGCCCAGGGCACTTTTCCACATGATGTCCTTCACAAAGGAGTACTCCTCGCCATTCCAGGTGTAGAGGAAGGGACACGATCCTTTCAGCTGCTGCTGTTCAATCAGGTCCTGGTTGGTGGCCGGGAAGAACATGTTCTGGGGAACCCCGTTGGTCCACAGAATGCGGATCACCTCTGCCTGCTGCCGCGATCCCAGTCCGAAATGGATACTGGGTCCGGTAACCACCTTCGACTGGTATAGACTGCCTGAACGGATCTCCACCTTTGCCCCGATTCCATAATAGTTGTTCTTAGCGCTTCCGGCCCTCAATCCCACCAGTTTCATCTTGATAAAGTGGTGGTTGTTCCCGCCGTCATTTCGCAACAGACGGATGCTTCCGTTGAGTCCGGTAATGCCAAGATCCAGGTCACCATCGTCGTTGTAATCAAAAATGGTGATCCGGCGGCCCGACTTCAGATCGTCGGGCAGGATGCCGGGTGAAAACCACAATTTCCCGGTTCCGTCGCCATGATACAGGATGGCTCCGCTTTCGCCCTCACGGGTCGACTCTCCCACTGCCAGCAGGTCCAGATAACCGTCGTTGTCAAAATCGATGAACTCCGCATCATGGGTCTTCACACTCTCCAGACTCTTTACAAGCTCCTCAGAGGTAAGGTCCTCTTCAAAAGTACCATCCCCCCTGTTCAGGAGCATGGCCGAGTTGCCGGGAATCATGGAAGCAATAAACAGGTCGGGGAAACCATCGTTGTTGTAGTCTCCCACACTTACCGCACTGGATCCCTCCCTCTGTTTCAATCCAGCCTCACTGGTAATATCCCGGAACAGACCCTGTCGCTGATTGGAATAGAGGCGGTTGGATCCATTGCTGTTGATCACCACCAGGTCGATGTCGCCGTCTTCATCAAAATCACCAAATGCCGCATCCACACTCTCTGCATCCTCTCCGGCCAGTCCGGACCGCTCTCCCTGCTCCTCAAAACTCCCGTCTGAGTTGTTCCTGTATACCAGGTTCTTGCCCGGTCTCGCCAGGAAAAGATCCAGATCCCCGTCGTGATCGTAGTCAAAGAAAAGTGAGCCCGATCCGGTTTCCGGATCACCCACATTTGCCCGGGTGGTCACCTCCTCAAACTTCTCTTCTCCGGTGCTTCGGTACAACATATTCGGTCCCTCCTTCACCACGTAGAGGTCGAGAAAACCATCATTATCGTAGTCCGCAAACCTGGCAGAAGACTCGCTGCCCTGGTGACTGATTCCCGATTCCAGGGATACATCCTGGAAAACCCCCCATTCGTTCCTGAACAGGTAGTGCTTGTATTCGCCGGTTTCCGGATCAAAGTGACCGGCATATAGGTCGATGTCTCCGTCCCCGTTGTAATCGCAGGCAGTCAGGTGGGTATTTCCCGCTATATCCCCTGAAGCAACCGAACTCTCCTGCAGTAAAAATTCCAGTCCCGCTGTGGCTGTAATATCTGTGTATTTGATGGCAGCCAGCACATCCTCCCAGTCGGATGCCTGGAAGCCCATCTGCGTCTGGGCAAAAGTAATGACAGGCGAGCCCACAAGTGCTCCCCCCGGACCTTTCAGGTCCATCATTCCTGCCTGGTAGGGAGTGGTTACCTTCATGTAGTTGTGAAAGATCATGAATGCTACAGAGGCCTCTTCCTGCTCTCCCTTACGCAAAGCTGCCAGCGATTGATCGTAGTAGTCCACCGCCTCCTTGGGAAACTCAGGGAAAACCTGCTGCAATTCCTCCAGCCGGGCCAGTGCAGGGTCTGTTTCCCCTGCGGTGACCAGGATCTCAATCAGATTGAGCTGTGGCACAATGTTCCCCGGAACTTTTTCTGCCAGCTCTGCAGTATGGAGCTTTCGTTTTCTGAGTGCCTCCTCTCCCTGCATGGAGGCATACAATTCTGTAAGATTATAAAGCGATTTCACATGACCGGGGGAAAACTCCATGATCTTCTCCAACTCCTCCACCGCCTGTTCTGAGTCACCGCTCATCTCATATACCTTGGCAATGATCAACCTCACATCAGGATCCTCGGGCCTCATTTTAATGGCCTTAAAGAGCCACTCTTCTGCCTCCTCAAACGATCCCATTCTCAGGTAGACTATACCCAGGTTGGCATAACCCATCACCTCATCCTCATCCAGGTCGATGATCTTTAGAAACTCAGCTTCGGCCTCCTCCAGTTTGTTCTCCTCCAGGTAGGCCAGACCCAGCGTTTTCGCTGTGATCATCGCTTCGGCCCGCTCTGCATCGGTGCCTTTTTGCCGCTTGCATCCCTGTCCGGGCAGTAGCAACAGCCCGGCAATCAATATAATAAAGCTCCTGTATCTCATAATTTTTCGCACTGTTACACCATCCACAAGATACGAAAAACATGCTACTTCAGTCACAAGGATTTTCTAACTTTGAACTATGAAACAGAAATTCCTTAGGCGCGATTTTGTGAGCCGGATCACCCTGGGCACCCT
>JAGLPR010000371.1 GCA_023137255.1 Bacteroidales bacterium
GAATGTGAGCAGATCAAAGTGAGCCACAATCATCCTTACCTGGGAAGTGTCTATCTCAATCTGGCCCGTGTTCACCAGGAACTGGGAGATTTTAAACTATCCAGTGAGTATTATCACCTGAGTATTGACCACTGGAATTCCGAGTATGATTTGAATTACTACGAACTTGCCAATATTTATCTCCATTTCGGTCAATTTCTGACAGCCCGGGGACTGCATGATCAGGGCATTGAGTATTTGCATAAAGCCTTGCAAAACTACCAACGAAATTATGGTACCATGCATCCCCTTACTGCTGCATGTTATGAATCCTTGGCAAGGTACAGCCTGGATCAGTCAGCATGGGAAGATGCGCTGGACTATCTGCAATTGGCATTGCATTCCATAGCCGGAGATTTCGAAAGGAAAAATCATTTTTCAAATCCGGAAATCAACACCTCCCGTCATGACCTCACCCTTTTAAAGATTCTTGCCACAAAAGCAAATGCACTGGAAAGAGCTTCAGACCATGTTAATACAGAGGTTGAAAAAACCGAGTACTTAAAAGCTGCTCTTGCAAGCAATCTTCTTTCGATCAATGTGCTTTACCAGATCCAGAACTCTTTCCTTTCTGCTGAAAGCCGTATCTATCTGAATGCTCAGCAGAAGGACTTATTCACCACCGGAATTCGCCTCAACCTTGAAATTTTTAATCTAACTGGTGTTGAGATTTACAATGAAGATGCTTTCCTGATGGCTGCCAAAGGAAAATCCCGTGAGCTGATGTTTGAAATGAATAACAAGGAGTGGTTATACCTCGAAAGCCTCTCCAGTACTGTGGCCATTAATGCTACGGAACTTAAACAACAAATAGACCACCTGTCAAACCTGATCCAAACAGAATCATTGGAGATGAATCCCGACTCCGCCCGCTTGGTCAACATGCAGGACCAGCTCTTCCAAACACGGGATTCCTTTAACAAACAGATGGCGCAGCTTCGTCGGGAATTGCCAGAGATCAGCCAGTTCGAATCAGCCAACATCGATTTCTCAATAGACCAGATCCGCCGGAATCTAAACCGAAATGAAACACTTGTAGAGTATTTTATGACAGGAGCAGAATCAACGGGCATGGAGCAACTATACATCTTTGTGGTAACAAAAAATGAATGCCATATCTACAACTCACACCTTGATAGTGTTTTCCATCAGAATCTGCAGACCATCACACTCAACCTTTATGATTTTGTCCCTTACAATGAAAACACGGACCGGTTTGACAGTCTGCAGCTTGCTTTATTCGGCATCTACCAGGAGATAGTTCGTCCCGTTGAGTCGTACTTCAGGGGTAGAAATCTGCTCATAATTCCCGATGAAATGATTTCGTATATCCCCTTTGATGCCTTGATAACTCATCTTGTTCCCGATTCCATAACAAATTATGCCGGGATCTCTTATCTTTTGCACAATTACAACATCTCATATATGTATAATTCCCAGTTGATTAAACGCAATCGCTCCCGAACTTGGCGCTTCCCAAGCGTGACTGCCTGGATACCCGAGCATGCCAAAGCCACGGTAAACGGTTTTGGAAAGTTGAAGGGAGCAGCGGAAGAAATCCAGGATATACTTGAGATTGCAGAGGGCCGAAGTATCCAGAAGTCTCTGGGGAAGCAGGAGCTTATTGGTTTATTGCAAAAGCAGTCAATCCTTCACCTTGCCATGCATTCTCTGGCAGCGGAAAATACCGGTAAATCACCCTATTTCATCCTTGATTCAATAAGGGATCCATTGCTGGCAAACAGAATGCATGATTACGAAATAAATGCTCTGGATATCTCTTCTCCCATGGTGGTACTGAGCAGTTGTGAAACTGCAGGGGGTCAGTTACGCAAGGGAGAAGGTATCATGAGCCTTTCGAGAAGTTTTTTACAGGCGGGGGCCACCTCTGTAGTCCATTCGCTCTGGCCCGTAGAGGATGCAAAAAGCAGGGAAATAATGGTCGGATTCTATCGGGAAATAAAACAGGGACATTCCAAAAGCAGTGCCCTTTCCGAGGTAAAGAAACAATATATAAATAAGCAACCACCCTTCTATACACATCCTTACTATTGGGCTGCTTTCCAGATCACCGGAGATATTTCTCCTCTCCACTGCAAAAGGAAAGCAACCCTGATCATAGGATCGATCTTTACTGCTTTTCTACTCTTCTATTGTGTAAAACGTCGAAGTTTCTTCCGGAGGGTCTGAGCGTCTTCTTTATACAATCCGTCGTAAATCTCCAACTGTCCAAGAAGTGCGTTTGCTTCATTAAAGTCACCGGTTTTAAGATAGCAGAGGCTAAGATACCACAGGGTCTCCGCTTGATACCTGTTATCACCATCATGGACCGATTCAAGGATGTTTTGTGCAGACTGGTATTGTCCAAGTCCCAGGTAAGAAAGGGCTGTAAAGAATCGCACCTCTGACTGGATAGCCGGATCTGAAGCTAACTTACTAAACTGGTCAATGGATTGTCTGTAATTACCTGCCACATAATTATTAATCCCTATGGCAATATCCCTATACATTTCATTGGCTTCACTACGCTGCGAATAATCAGAGGCTTCAACGGGTTCATAATAACGATCAAACAAGCGGTCCTGATCAATCCTGGAAGGAATTATCCCAACAGCGAAAATGATGGTGATGCTTGCTGCAACTGCTGCTGCAAAAGCTATATTTCTGATACGATTCCTTTTAGGGCCTATAGGGATTGACTCTTGGTCCAATTCGTCATGAGATTCAATATCAAATGCCGTGTCCGCCAGTTTCTCAGCATCCTCCAGCTGCGGATCTGATCTCATCTCCTCCAGTTGTACCTTCGACTGTAAATAGTCCTTTACCTGCATATTCAACAGAAAAGAATCGGATAGTTGAGGATCCCCGGAAATTTCCTTTTCAATCTCCACCACCTCCTCTGTACTCAGATCTTTGTAGATATAATCTGCCAATCTTCTATTTCTATCCAAATTACGCCCCATCGTTTCAGTATAGATTATTCTATATTCAGAGTCAACTCAGACTGTTTAATTTTTATAAAGGTAGGATGGCCTTCGATCATCTTCATCAGAAAGCCATGGCACAAACTTTTCCGTTTCCGAACGTAGCCATAACTGTATCCCAATTGTTCAGCAATATCCTTTGGAGAGATCTCCTTCAGATATCCTTCAAGAATTTCCTGGCAAACTTTGTCAAGCTGCTTGAAGCTCTCCCAGAAAATTTCCTGGTATAGCTGCTGATCGACCTCTTCTGTAAAATCCCACTCAGGTGAACTTTCGAGTTTCCGCATGTGATAATTGCGTACAGCCACCTGTTTTTCCAAGTGTTGCTTCCAAGTTTTCTTGCACAGAGCATACACCAGGGTTCCCAACTTGCAAGTCAATACAAAATCTTCCCGATCCACAAGGCGAATAAGTGCAATCAATCCTTCGCTGAATACATCCTTTGCATCTTCCTGAGATCCTCCCATCTCCAAAACCATCAAACGTATGCTATCCTGGAACTTGACTTGAAGATATTTGAACGCTACATCATCCCGGTTGCGGATACTATCAATAATATGTTGGTCATTGTATTCTTCCATGGCACTGTTCAGACAGGTACAGTTGCTGTAACAAATTTAGTAAAAGATGTGCATATTCTCGTATGAACTGATTTCCATTTGAATTAGTAAGCCTTATTTGGTCACTTTGATGTAACTTCATAAGAGAATGCTCTAATTAAAAATAAACGCCAGGCTTTCGCAAGGCAGTTATTGTTTTGGGTGGAAAACCGAGTTACTCAGCTGCTATCTCGGACACAAAAAAACCGCCATGCTTTCACAAGGCGGTTTTGTTTGTCGGGTGGAAGACCGGGCTTGAACCGGCGACCTCTGGAACCACAATCCAGCGCTCTAACCAAACTGAGCTACATCCACCGTTTGGGAGTGCAAATTTATAATTTTTTTTTTAATCAAAGGCTATCCGTTCCATGTTCTGACGGATCGGCAGGAGGAAGTTTTCTTGCCAGTTGTATATACCAGATCAGGTTGACTCCAATCAAGAGGGTACTTGCCCCGCTGTATAGCACCAGTGCCAGGTAAATGTTGTTGTAGACAATCCCGATGACCATGCCCAGGAGCCGGAGGAACAGCCTGATCCCGTCGATGATCATGGCCTTTCGCTGCTCCCGGTACATATCGGGCATGAAAGAGAGAGGCATCGCCAGGCCCACCATAAATATCCAGGGAAGCATGAAACGGGCATATACTCCTGCTTCGGTCCAGTTTTCTCCAAATACAAATCCAAATATCTCCGGAGCAAAGATCCCCATCAGGATAAACGGAACCAGCATGACCTGGAGGGCTCTTCTGATGAACAGATAGAGTTCGGGTAAAATGGGCTCCTTGTTGTGGCTTTTCTCCACAAACCGCTGAAATATAACCTGGTAGAATGCATTTCCCACCAGGTGGACCGGGCGGTGAATAATCATGAATCCGAATGTGTAGAATCCGGCGATGGTGGTGGAAAAGAATGAGCTGAAGAGGAATACCGGGAAGGCAGCGGAGAGGTTATTGATCAGGGCCTGCCACATATTGAATTTCGGAAAGAAGCTGTATTTCCTCCCCAGTCTCCTCATCTCCGAAAAGCTCAGCCAGCTGCCTCTCATTCGCAACGAAGGAAGTTGGATGGCAAAGAAGACCAAAAATCCGGCAAGCTGTCCAAAAACCACTCCGGAAATCAATCCGGCTGCTCCTGCCACCAGAAATCCAAGCCCCAGCTTCGTTAGTGAATTTCCCACGCTCTGTCCAATGTTGGCACCCGCAATTAACCTGTACTGCTTGTCGCGGTTGGCATGGTTTTTCAAAATGGTAAACCATGCTACCAGCAATGTGGAGAGCGGAATAAAATAAAGCCAGGTGGAGATTTCATTACTTCCCAGCCATCTGCAAATGGTATCGTTCAAAGGAACAACCAGCAACAACAGTACCAGGCTGATCCCAACACTGATCAGGCCTGACAGTCCAAGCAGATTCATCGATTCCCTGTCACTTTTGGGAAGCAGGATGGCCTGATCATATCTGGCCGTGGAAAAGATCACCACAATGTTCAGGATGTTCATATAGAGTCCAAACACCCCGAAATCTTCTTCGGTGTATATGCGGCTGAGAACCACATAGATAATCACTGAAAATGCCTGTGCAAGAGTTGTACCGGAGATCAGTGTGGCCACATTCTTGAAAAACTCATTCTTCCAAATGTTGCGTATGGCCCGAATCATAATCAAAAATAGAAATTAAACTGCAATTCAGGTTTTCTGCAAGTGATAACCAATATAAATTGGGTATACTTTTAGTTGAAAGCCTCTAAAATCGGTGCCAGGAGGTATTATTGAAAGGAATATTCACTCACAGGACTCCGTTTTTGCAAATTCCGTTTGTCACCTCCGCGTGACATTTATGAGATCTGCATGGAATTACCTGCATTTGATAAGCTGAGATAAGATCCGTATCAACTTGTATTTCATAGCTTTAGGAAATGTTTCATTAGAGTGTATTTGAGGTCCGAAACAGACTATTGATGAAAATGTCACCTCCGCGTGACATTTGGTTTTGCCATAATTGGGTACCCTTCCAAGCCATACTCAGGAAGTTCCCAGGTCAATTCCCAGATTGCACAACATCCATGAGTTTCAAGGTTCGGTAAAATTTTGAGGTATGTCCAATGAAAAATGATCTATATTTGACTCAAAATTTAGAAAGATGAGAGCGATGAGGTCATCCAACCCTGTGATGACAGGAAAGATTTACGAGAAAGCCGGCTCCCTTACAGCAGGAAGCAATGTAATGACGATCAATGGTACCATCAATAAAATAGGACTGATGTTGCTGCTGGTCATCGGTGCTGCAGCCTATACCTGGAACATGGTCATGGGTGCTGATGCCGGAAGGGCCGGAACCTTTGCCATTGTTGGTGCTGTAGGAGGATTTATCATGGCCATGATCACAGTATTCAGGCCACAATCCTCCGCTGTTACTGCACCTATCTATGCCATGCTGGAAGGGCTTTTCCTGGGTGCCATCAGTGCCATCATCAATGCTGCATACCCTGGCGTTGCATTCCAGGCAGTACTCCTGACCATAGGAACACTTTTCACCATGCTGTTTTTATACCGGTCGGGACGTATCCGGGCCACTCCCAGGTTCAGGAGGGGAGTGATGATGGCTACCGGGGCTGTCTTCTTCGCCTACCTGATCAGCTGGGTCATGAGTCTGCTGGGATTGCCTATGGGATTCATGCATTCGGCCGGCCCCCTGGGGATTCTGATCAACCTGGTGATCATAGTTATAGCCGCTTTGAACCTGATCATGGATTTCGATTTCATTGAAAAGGGTTCACAAA
>JAGLPR010000372.1 GCA_023137255.1 Bacteroidales bacterium
TGATGGCGATGCCCCGCTCGGTGACCACTACATCGATCAGCTCTCCGGGTCCGCACAAAGTGGTTACCTGTTCCCTGACCACCGGAACACGATCCCTGAACAGCGGTATGGGCAGGATCACTGTTTTGGAGAAGAGACAGTTCTGCCACCCTCCGAGGCCATGAAGGAGGTAACCGTCGGAGTGGGTTACCACATTGGCATTAAATTCCAGGTCCACTTCGGTGGCCCCCAGGATCACCACATCCACCATGCCGGCAAAATTTCCTTTCCCGTGATAGTTGTAGCTGGTAAACGGACTGGTCCACACATGACCGGGGTTTTCGGCCATGGAACGCACCCCCTCCAGGTCGAAGGTCTGTCCGTCGAGAATATAATCCACCAGTCCCTCTTCCAGCATGGAGACCAGGTATTTGTTGCTTCCGCCGCGGGCAAACCGTGCCCTGATCCCCTCCTCCTTCATAATCTTCCTGAAGTACTCTCCCACCGCCAGGGAGGTGCCGCCGGCCCCCGACTGGAAACTGAAACCGTCGCGGATGATTCCTGCAGCCTGACAAAATTTTGCGGTAAGTTCTGCCAACAGGAGCCGGTCGGGCGATTTGGTGATCTGGGTGGTACCCGAGATGATCTTTGAAGGGTCGCCAAGCTTCTCTACCTGCACCACGTAATCCACGTGGTTTCCCTGGATCTGCCAGGGGATGCAGGGAAACTCCACGGGATGATCGGTCACCACAATGACTTTATCTGCATACTGGGAGTCGGCCAGTGCAAATCCCAGCAATCCGCAGGCTGAATCGCCCGAAAGACCATTGGCATTCCCAAAGGGGTCGGCTGTCGGAGCACCAATCACCGCAATATCGATCTGCACCTCTCCGTCCTGGATGGCCTGGTAGCGTCCTCCGTGGGAACGCAGTACCGCGGTTCCCTCCATTCCCCCTTCAGAGACAAAGCGGCCCAGCGGACCGTTCATGCTCCCCTCTATGCGCTGGATGGTTCCGTCCTTCAGGTATTGGATCAGGGGTTCGTGACAGGGAAAGGAGGCCGATGGAAACCACCTGAGGCCCTTCACTCCCATCTCTTTGGCAATATCAAACACCTGGTTGGCCAGGAAATCGCCGTTGCGGAAATGGTGATGGGTGGAGATGGTCATTCCGTCCCTGAGTCCCGCTTTTTCGAAAGCGCTTCTCAGGTCCTTCACCAGTTTGTTCCCATCTGGTGGATAGTCACTGCAACTGGCAATTAAAGGGGCGTGTTTCTTCCCTGTGGGTTTAAATTTCCCCACACCCTGGAAAGGGACAGACTCTTCTCCGTTCAGTTCTCTGACTACCTCACGTCCGGCAGCATTGCTTATTGTTTTCATGCCTTGCTATTAAGATTTTAGTTTACGGGCCAGATCAAGGGTCTTTTGCGCCCTCTTTACCACAGGAGGATCGATCATTTTACTCCCAAGGGCCACCACACCCGATCCGCGCGCCTCGGCCTCTTCAAATGCTTTAACAATTCGCTTCGCTATTTCAATTTCCTCTTCACCGGGCACAAAAGCCCCGTGTATCACAGGGACCTGCCTGGGGTGGATGCATCCCATGCCTTCAAAGCCCAGTGCCCTGGATTGCTCCACGTTTCTTTTCAGTCCCTCCATATCGGCCACATCCGAATAAACCGAATCGATGGGCTGTATCCCCGCAGCCTTGCAAGCATTGACCAGCCTGGTACGGGCATAGAGCGACTCCTTTCCTTCCCCGGTCCTTCTCACCCCCAGATCGGCGGTATAATCCTCCAGTCCGATGGCCATAGCCACCACACTCGCGGAGGCGGTGGCGATGTCAAAGGCGTTCTCCACCCCGAGGCAACTCTCGATAATCGGCATAATAAATATTTTCCGCTCTTGCTTGTGTGCTTTTAAAATGGTGAGAATACGCTTATCCACCTCCTCTACCTGGGAGGCGTGTTCACATTTGGGCAGCAGGATCAGGTGCACCCGGTGGGGAACAATCTCGTCCAGGTCCTCCAATCCGTCCGGCAGCTGGTTGATCCGCACCATTCGCTCCGCCCCGTAAAAATCGACCTGCAACAGCGCATTGCGCACCAGCAAACGGGCCTCGGCCTTCTTTTCAGGGGCCACCGAGTCCTCCAGATCCAGGATGATCCCGTCTGGTTGATGGATCCCTGCATTAAGCATCATGCTGGGGCTGTTCCCCGGGAGGTACAAGCGGGAAAAGCGGAAACGCTCCCTTCCGGTTTCATACCTGTTTTGCTCTATCAGGGACGGGATCCACGCTTTGTCGGTGGGCCGCAGCTTCTTCACAGCCGCTTCGATCCTGGCTCCTATCACAAAGGGCAGGGCCCCGGTATCTTCAATCTCTATCACTGCATCCTGCACGCCGAGCGACTCCAGTACTTCAATCACCTGCTGCCTGATCTGACTGCCAAACATGCGCTCCACTTTGCTTACCAGCTTTACTTCGATCCCACCTTTGCTGCGAATCTGCAGTTTTACCTGGCAGTCTGAGCGAATCCGATTCCCTCTGTTTCCTGTAGTTGCTGTCTGTACCATATGCTATCGTTTACGCAAATATCACCATAAAAAACTCAATAAAATACCGGCTATTCATGGCCGCAGAATTCGGTTAAAACCCCCTGGGTCGATTTGGGGTGCAGGAACCCGATCTT
>JAGLPR010000373.1 GCA_023137255.1 Bacteroidales bacterium
GGCAAAAAGGGCAACACCGATATCTGGATCAGCCAGTTCAACGGAAAAATGTGGAGTCCGGCAGCAGCTGTCAAAGGAGACATCAACTCCAACTCCAATGAGGACCATGCCTCTTTCAGTCCCGATGGCAGGCACATCTATTTTTCGAGCGACCGCCGGGGAGGAGAAGGTGGTCTTGATCTCTGGTATTCGGAGCGGCAGCGCGACGGAAGCTGGGGAGAGGCTGTGAACATGGGTGGTGAAATCAATACGGACCAAGACGAAACCTCTGCTTTTATGGCCCCCTCGGGTGACAGGTTTCTCTTTGCCTCCAAGGGCCATTTCAACATGGGTGGATATGATATTTTCAGGTGCGAACTTGAAGAGAATATGCAATGGAGTCAACCCACCAACATCGGATTCCCCCTGAATACCACCGCCGACAACACCTACTACGTACCCATCAATAATGGTCTCCAGGCACTCTATACCCGTTTTACCAATGAGGGTGTGGGCCGTCGGGACCTCTGGTATGTGGAGATCCTCGAAGCAGAAGGATTTATCACTGAGGAACTCACCCTTGCAGTGGATAACCCCGGACTGAGCCACAAGGACTTTGCCATCATCGTGGTGGATGAAGAGACCGGTGAGGAGATCGAAGTGCTCTATGATGCCGAAACCGACTCCTTTAAGGCACTTTCGGGTCAGCAAAAAACCTACAGGGTGATCTCCTATAAGCAGAAATAGCGTGAACATCCTTGAAAACCTTACAATCTCCCTCAGGGCGCCTGAGCCCGGGGATCTGGATTTGTTGTATATCTGGGAGAATGATACCGCCATCTGGCGGATTTCCGGAACCCTGGCCCCCTTTTCCCGCACTGTTCTGAAACAGTATCTGGACAGCGCCGGAAAGGATATCTTTCAAATGAAACAACTGAGGCTGATCATTCAGCTGAAAAGCAACCACCGTCCGGTAGGCGCCATTGACCTCTTCGACTTTGACCCGCGCCACCACCGTGCCGGCGTGGGCATCCTGGTGGCTGAACCGTCCGATCGCCGCCAGGGTTATGCACGTGAGGCACTGGAGACACTTGTTGATTACTGCTTTGGAATCCTGAACCTCCACCAGCTCTACTGCAACATAGCCGCCGGTAACAGTGCAAGCATCGCTCTCTTTGAAGCCGCGGGATTTGAAAAGATCGGCAGGAAAAAGGAGTGGTTGTTTACGGGTGAGGGGTATGAGGATGAACTACTCTTTCAGAAACTAATAAGGGGAAAGGCGTAAGGGGAAAGGGGAAAGTCCAAAGTCTGTAAAGCTGAAAGGGGAAAGGGGGGTTAGAGCTCTTTGTAGTCGGGGAGTGCGTTGAGGAAGTTTATCTTCTCATTTTCAAAATCAATTTCACAGCAGTAATGTTTTATTCCGTTGGTCACCATCAGGTATTTTACCTTAAATTCCAGGTTGTAACGTGCCGCCTGGTCGAAGACAGCCTGCGTAATTTTTACCTCCGGCGCCTTGCACTCCACAAGTACGGCGGGATTTCCGGCTGGTTTGTGCACCAGGATATCGCACCGACGTGACATCTTGTTCAGTTTCAGCGAATATTCGGTCATCACCAGCGAGGCCGGGAATCCCTTCTCCTCCACCAGGTAGCGGGCAAATCGCTGCCGCACCTCCTCCTCGGGAGTGAGCATGACAAAGCGTTTTCTATAAACATCCAGCACCTTACGGCTCTCCCCTTCGATCCTGTACCTGAAATCATATATGGGAAGATTCAATTTTCGCATGAAATGGGTATCTTCGTATGGATTTACAATGTAACAAAGATCGGACGAAATGTCTTGAACTGTACACCGAAATCGATGCCTATGAAGACAAAACGGGAGATAATTGAAAACTGGCTTCCCCGCTATACGGGAATAGAGACGGAAAAATTCGGGAAATATATACTGCTGACCAATTTTCAGGGCTACCTCAACGAGTTTTGCACCCTTGGGAAAACCACTGTAGCCGACCGGAACGTGGCCATGCCTTCCGCCACCTCCAACGGGATCACCATGATCAACTTTGGGATGGGCAGCGCCAATGCTGCCACGGTCATGGACCTGCTGGCTGCCATCAATCCAAAAGCGGTGCTGTTCCTGGGTAAATGCGGGGGACTGAAGAAAAAAAATGAGCTGGGCGACCTGATCCTGCCTATCGCGGCGATTCGGGGCGAAGGAACCTCCGATGACTACATGCCCGCAGAGGTGCCGGCTCTTCCCTCCTTTAACCTGCAGCGGGCGGTCTCCACCACCATCAGGAACCTGGGGAAGGACTACTGGACGGGAACGGTTTACTCGACCAACCGGAGGGTGTGGGAGCACGATAACAAGTTTAAGAAGTACCTGAGAAGTGTTCGAAGCATGGCCATCGATATGGAGACAGCCACCCTGTTTACCGTGGGCTTCTCCAACGAAATCCCTACCGGAGCGCTGCTGCTGGTTTCCGACCAGCC
>JAGLPR010000374.1 GCA_023137255.1 Bacteroidales bacterium
AATACCTTCCTGATATCGTCTGTTAGATTACTGTTCATCGGTTTTCGTGTCAGTAACCAAAGTTAACAAAAAGAGCGGATCGTTTGTACTACGGATCGGATTCACTGAACTCCATGATGATCGCTTCGGTGGTGGCCACCCTTGCGTAGGAACCCTGTAAAGTATTTAGGGTGGAGTAGTGCACATTTCTGGCTGAGATAATGTGCTCTTCAAATTGCAGCGCCCTTGTGGCACAGGCATCTGAGGCGAGAAGGCAGGTGAATCCAAGGTCATGTGCTGCACGCACAGCCGCTTCCACACACATATGGGTTTGCATTCCACAAACCACCAGCCGGACAACGGAATCCTTCTGAAGTGTTTCCAGCAAATCTGTATCTGCAAAAGCGTTTACCTGGTCCTTGGAAATCACCATTTCGCCGGGAACAGGCTTCACATACTGGTGAATGTTTCCGCCCGGTTCAAAATTGTGCCTGACGTGGTATACTGTCAGATTGTTTTCTCTGAAATGACCCAGAAGAAGTCCCGCATTCATCCCGGCCACCTCAGCATTCTCCAGTTGCAATCTTCCTCCCGGAAAATAAAATTCCTGTACATCAATGATCAGTAAGGCTGTTTTTTGACCCTGAAGATCATGGGGCATTCCCGACAACACCAGTATCAGAAATGAAAAAAGTTGGAGTTTCATAGCGGGCAATTTAAGGATTTGATTACAACCAGTCAAGATTCAGGATTCAAATATATATATTATATATAGGGGGTCTTCTTCATTTTTATATCTTTTTCATTACTATACCCCATATTATTATGGGGGGTCATATTATTATTTGATAAGTTATTACATTTTATACCCCATATTTAGAGGGGTTATTATTTATATTGCTACTTTTACTTCGAATTATTATTATTCTAATCCAAAAAATTACAGTTATGAAAAAATCTCAAGTTTCGGGAGGACTGTTGATGCTCTTAATTATGGCACTATTGATCACATCAGTAAATCTGAATGCACAGGATGAGGAAAAAACATCACCCTTTAGCGTGGGATGTGATCTGGTGAGTAGTTATTTATGGCGTGGGACCAAATTTGGAACCGGTCCGGCCATCCAGCCCTATTTAGAAGTAGCACTGGGGAATTTCACCATCGGGGGCTGGGGATCCTACTGTTTTACAGAGGACGAAGCCGCAGAGGCCGACCTCTATATAAGCTATGGTTTTGATTTTGGACTGAGCATCGGACTTACCGATTACTATTTTCCAGGAAGCGATTATTTTGATTATACCACCGAATCAGGCTCCCATGCATTTGAAGTCAACCTGGGATATGAAATCAAAGGATTCTCCATAGCAGCTAATTATGTACTGAACCAGGCAGGCTCTGCTGGCTCTGCCGGAAACGATCTGTATTTCGAAGCGGGTTATGGATTCAAATACTTTAGCCTGTTTGCGGGTGCTGGTAATGGTTGGCATACCACAGATGGAAATTTCATGCTCTGTAATATTGGAATCTCAGCAGAACATGATATTAAAATCACCGACAAGTTTGCTCTTCCAGTAAGCGGGGCACTCATCTGGAATCCAGAAAGGGAAGAGTTCCATGTGGTAGTAGGCGTATCATTTTAAACTATATAAACCATGAAAAAAGTTGAAGCAATAGTTCGCAAGACCATGTTTGAAGAGGTAAAAGAGGCCCTTCATGAAAACGGCATCGAATTCTTCTCGTTCTGGGAAGCACGTGGTGTTGGTATGGCCAGGGAGAGCAGGGTGTATCGTGGCATTGCCTATGATACCAGTACCATTGAAAGACTGTATCTGCAGATCGTCGTACGTGATGTAAACCTGGATAAAACCATTGACACCATCATAAAGTCTGCTTCCACGGGAGAAGTGGGGGATGGAAAAATATTCGTCTCCACCCTGGATGAGAGTATCAGGATAAGGACAGGTGAAAGGGGAGATGAATCACTGTATATAAAAGACTGACAAGTCTATAAGGAAAACAAATAGAAAAGCATTTATCATGGATGATTTAACAACAGCTGTATCGGAATTTACGGTCTCAATAGACACCATTTGGATCCTGCTTGCTGCCGTACTGGTGATGTTTATGCAGCCCGGTTTTGCCCTGGTGGAGGCCGGTTTCACCAGATCAAAGAACACAGCGAATATTCTTATGAAGAATCTGATGGACTTTTCCATTGGCTCCCTCATTTTCTGGATTTTAGGATATACCCTGATGTATGGAGAAGACATTGGCGGCTTTGCAGGTAAAATCTCACTCTTTTTCGGCAGTGATGACATAAACGGAGTGCCGGATAAGGCATCCCTGATGTTTCAGACCGTATTTGCAGCTACAGCAGCCACCATAGTTTCTGGTGCCGTGGCTGAGCGGACCAAGTTTTCAGCGTATATCGTATTTAGCATTGCCATTACTGCGGTGATATATCCCATCTCGGGACATTGGGTTTGGGGAGGCGGATGGCTATCATCCATGGCCACACCTTTCCACGATTTTGCCGGATCCACCGTAGTACACTCTGTAGGTGCCTGGGTGGGACTGGCGGGAGCCGTGATGATTGGTCCCCGTATTGGAAAATATTCCAAAGAGGGGAAGGCCAGGGCCATTCCGGGGCAGAACCTGGCACTGGGTGCACTGGGGGTATTCATCCTCTGGTTTGGATGGTTTGGATTTAATCCCGGATCTCAACTAGCTGCGTCTGGATCAGCAAATGCTTCTGCCATCTCCCACATTTTCATTACCACCAACCTGGCAGCTGCTGCAGGTGCGGTTACGGCTATGGTTCTGACCTGGGTCAAATACAAACGCCCCGGCCTCTCACTGACACTGAATGGTGCCCTGGCTGGATTGGTGGCCATTACCGCCGGTTGCGACACAGTAAGTCCGGGAGGAGCCTTGATCATTGGAATCATGGCCGGTGTACTGCTTGTATTCGGCGTGGAATTTATCGACAAGAAACTGAAGGTGGACGATCCGGTAGGGGCCATATCCGTGCATGGACTAAATGGAGCCATGGGGACTATTGCTGTGGGCCTGTTCAGCACTTCCAATGGCCTCTTCTACAGTGGAGGCGCAGCCCAACTTGTTTCACAGCTTATTGGGGTAGCGGCTGTTGCTGCATGGGCCATGGGGCTAGGATTCCTGGTATTCATTGCCTTGAAAAAGACCATCGGCGTACGGGTATCTAATAGGATCGAAGAAGAAGGCCTGGATATTTATGAACATGGAGAATCTGCCTACAACTAGGCTTTGAACCAGGGCGCAAATAGCTGATATTTGCGCTCTAAGCAAATGAAAAAGGGGCTGTTCCTAAGGGAGCGGCCTCTTTCAATTTATAAGTTTTCAAACCTGTTTCATTGTAAAAATGTAGCTTTCAGCGATGAAATTGTTTTGATTCGTTATTATTATCGATTATATTTGCATCTCAAATTAGACTTATGAAAACGCATTCGAATCCCATAAAAAGGCACGTGTCAAAGAGGATAGGCTGGTCCGGATGAGAATGGTATGAAATGAATAGAGGAAAGCCGTTCTCACACTTAAATGAGAGCGGCTTTTTTTGAATAGACCCTCAAAGCAATGGCTGTTATGGAAAAAGAAAGACCTGTCCAGGCCGGTTTATACAGAAACGCATTTGAACATGACAATTGCGGAATCGGCTTTGTGGCACATCTGAAGGGGAAAAAATCGCACAATATCATTCAGCGGGGACTGGAAACCCTGGTGAATATGACGCACAGGGGGGCAGAAGGAGCTGACAGCAAAACCGGTGATGGTGCAGGGGTAATGATCCAGGTACCACGGGATTTTTACCTGATGCAAGGATACTCCATTCCCCATGAGGGACAGTTTGGGACGGGCCTGGTGTTCCTGCCGCAGGATGAGGAAGATGCCAAAAAATGCGAAGACATCCTGGTGCAAATAGTAAAAAATGAAGGGGTGGATCTGATCGGGTTCAGAGAAGTTCCCAGGGACAACAGCTGCATTGGTGACATTGCCAGGAGCGCGGAGCCCGGCATAAAACAGATCATGCTGGGAGCTGACCTAAGTCAGGAGGAGCTGGAGCGCAAGCTCTATATCATCAGAAAACGGGCCGAGAAATATGTGGCTGCCTCTAATGTGAAGCAGAAGAGTTTCTTTTACCTTCCCAGCCTCTCCACCCGGATCCTGATTTATAAAGGCATGTTTACCTCAGAACAACTGGGGGAGTATTTCCTGGATCTCAGGGACGAAAGACTGGAAAGTGCCATTGCACTGGTCCATTCCAGGTTCAGCACCAACACCTTTCCCAGCTGGGACCTGGCACAACCGTTCCGCATACTGGCCCACAACGGGGAGATCAATACTGTGAAGGGCAACAGGTTCTGGATGCAGGCCCGGGAATCGATCCTGAAATCGGAGGTACTGGGCGACCTGGATAAGATCTACCCGGTGATTGAACCCGATAAGAGCGATTCTGCCTCTCTGGACAATGTTCTGGAGTTCCTGGTGATGAGTGGCAAATCGCTCCCCTACGCCATGTCGATCCTGATCCCGGAATCGTGGAATGAAAAGAATCCCATCTCCTCTGAACTAAAGGCATTTTACCAGTACCACTCCACCTTTATGGAACCATGGGACGGTCCTGCATCACTAATTTTCAGCGACGGACGGTACATTGGCGGCATGCTGGACCGCAACGGACTTCGTCCCTCCAGGTATGTGATTACCAAGGACGACCTGATGGTGATGGGATCGGAAGTGGGTGTACAGACCTTTGAACCGGGAGAGATCAGGGAAAAAGGGAGACTAAAACCGGGAAAGATCATCCTGGTGGATGTGAAGAAGGGCAAGATCTTCAGAGATGAAGCGTTGAAAGAGCAACTGGCCTCGGCACACCCCTATACCAGCTGGATCAGAAAGAACATGGTGAACCTGGAGGAGATCCAGGCGGGGAACATTATTCCACCCGGACTGGGAGAGGCGTATGATCAGTACCTGACCTCGTTTAACTACAGCAGGGAGGATATTGAAACCATTATCAAACCGATGGCCGCGACGGCCAAAGAGCCCATTGGCTCCATGGGAAATGATGTTCCCACCACGGTGCTGAGCAAGAAACCCTACAGGCTCTTCTACTATTTCAAACAGCTTTTCGCACAGGTGACCAACCCTGCCATCGATCCCATCCGGGAGGAGTTGGTGATGACACTCACAGGTTATCTGGGATCGCTGCAGACCAACATCCTGGACGAATCGCCCGACCATGTTAAAATGGTCAAGTTTAAGAGTCCGGTAATCAACAACACCTACTTCCAGGTGGTTAAGAACCTTAGATACAAAGGTTTTTCCAACCGGGTGATCTCTATGCATTTCGATGCTGCCAGGGGGGCAGCCGGACTCAAAGAGGCGGTGGATGATATCTGCAGGCAGGCGGAAAAGGCTGTGGATGAAAACAACAATTACATCATCCTCACCGACAGGGATATCAAAGAGGAGAGGGCCCCAATTCCCTCCCTTCTGGCTGTCTCAGCTGTCCACCACTACCTGATCAATAAACGCAAAAGAATGCAGATCGATATTGTGGTGGAATCGGCCGAGCCGCGTGAGGTGATGCATTTTGCGCTGCTATTCGGGTATGGTGCAAGCATCATCAATCCCTACATGAGCTTTGCCGTCATCGAGCAGCTGGTCGAGAAGCGGGTGATCCAGCAGGATTTTGACAAAGCACAGGAAAACTACATAGAGGCGGTGAACAAGGGACTGTTGAAGATCCTGTCAAAAATGGGAATCAGCACCCTTCGGAGTTACCGGGCGGCCCAGATTTTTGAGGCCATCGGGATCCACTCCAATGTAGTAGACAAATACTTTGAAGGAACCGTCTCCCGCATCGGAGGGATCGGACTGGAAGAGATTTCCGAAGAGGTGCTGATCCCGCACCGAAAAGCCTATACTGAGGATGTGCACTCCATGATCCTCACAGAGGGGGTCTACTCCTACCGGAAGAACGGGGAGCACCATGCATGGAACCCCGAGACGGTGGGACTACTGCAGTGGAGCACCCGCAACAACGACTATGAGAAGTACAAGGAGTATGCAGCAGTGGTCGATTGCGAAACGGCCAAGCCCGGTTTCCTACGGGGCTTGCTTACCTATAAAAGGAATCCCATCGCCCTTGAAGAGGTGGAATCTGCTGAGGCGATCATGAAAAGATTTGTGACTGGTGCCATGTCGTACGGATCAATTAGCAGAGAGGCGCACGAAGCCCTGGCCATTGCCATGAACCGCATTGGCGGCAGAAGCAATACCGGAGAAGGGGGTGAGGATCCGCTTAGGTTTGAACCCCTTGAGAACGGCGATTCCAGGCGAAGTGCCATCAAACAGGTAGCAAGTGGAAGATTCGGGGTGACCACCGAGTACCTGGTCAACGCTGATGAGATCCAGATCAAGGTGGCACAGGGTGCCAAGCCAGGGGAGGGCGGACAACTTCCCGGTCATAAAGTGGATAAGATTATCGCAAAAACGCGCTACTCCATCCCCGGCATTACCCTGATCTCTCCTCCCCCCCACCACGATATTTACTCTATTGAGGACCTGGCCCAGCTTATATTCGATCTGAAGAATGTGAATCCTGAAGCCAGGATCTCGGTGAAACTGGTTTCAGAAACAGGGGTGGGAACCATTGCTGCGGGAGTGGCCAAGGCCTCGGCCGACCTGATTACAATCAGTGGTGCAGAGGGAGGTACCGGGGCAAGTCCCTCCTCCTCCATCAAACATGCCGGACTGCCCCTGGAGATCGGACTGGCTGAGACACAGCAGACCCTGGTGATGAATGACCTCCGCAAGAGAGTGGTGCTGCAGGCCGACGGACAGATGAAGACGGGACGCGATGTGATCATGGCGGCCCTGCTGGGTGCCGAGGAGTTCGGTTTTGCCACCAGCGCCCTGGTGGTGCTGGGTTGCGTAATGATGCGCAAATGCCACCTCAATACCTGTCCGGTTGGTGTAGCCACCCAGAATGCTGAGTTGAGAAAGCGTTTCCGCGGGAAGGCAGACTTCGTTGAGAACTACTTCCGGTTTGTGGCTGCTGAGGTTCGCGAATACCTGGCAGAACTTGGATTTCGCTCCTTTGATGAAATTGTGGGCCGCTCCGACCTGCTTGAAACAGATCAGACTATCGCCCACTGGAAAACAAAGCATTTGGATCTGAGCGATCTGACCGCATTCCTGCCGGCTGCAAAACGAAATCCACTACACAAGACCCAGGAGCAACATCATAAAATTGAGGGTGTCATCGACCACGAGCTGATCCGGCAATCATCTCCAGCTATTGAGAACAAGGAGGAGGTGACCATTCACATGCCCATCAAGAATACCGACCGCACCACCGGCGCCATGCTTTCAGGCACCATTGCCAGGAAATATGGCAGTGAAGGGTTGCCCGACGGAACCATCAAGATCAGGTTTGCAGGATCGGCCGGACAGAGTTTCGGAGCCTTCCTTGTCCCTGGAGTGGAGTTCTACCTCGAAGGAGATACCAATGATTACCTGGGCAAAGGGCTTGCCGGCGGACGGATCCTGGTGGTTCCCCCGGAGGGCTCCACCTTTGAATCGGACCAGAACATCATTATCGGAAACACCGTCCTCTATGGCGCCACCAGGGGTGAGATCTATATCTCGGGTGTGGCCGGCGAAAGGTTCGCGGTTAGGAACAGCGGAGCCACTGCTGTGGTGGAAGGTGTGGGGGATCACTGTTGCGAATACATGACCGGGGGTCGTGTGGTGGTTCTGGGCAAAACCGGGCGGAACTTCGCTGCAGGGATGAGTGGCGGAGTGGCGTATGTACTGGATGAGGAGGGGGATTTCGATTACTACTGCAACATGGGCATGGTG
The DNA here is from genome assembly GCA_023137255.1 of Bacteroidales bacterium. Classification (GTDB taxonomy): domain Bacteria; phylum Bacteroidota; class Bacteroidia; order Bacteroidales. The sequence continues at coordinate 7,889 of JAGLPR010000374.1, forward strand.
GAACTTTCGCTGGTGGAGGACCTGAATGACAAGAAGGAGCTGTCGGACCTCATTGCCCTACATTATGAACATACAGGAAGCAAGTTGGCCGAAAAGATCCTGACCCACATGGATGATTATATGGACCGATTTATCAAGGTGGTCCCCTATGAGTATAAGAAAGTGTTGCAGGAACTGGCGCTGGAGGAGATCCGGCAAAAGCTGGCCAATGTGGAGACAGACGTGGAAATGATTGGTGATGTTTAATAGAAGGAACCATGGGAGATCCTAAAGGATTTTTAAAAATAGGCAGGAAACCGGCCGGGAACAGACCTGTCCATGAGCGCACCGGGGACTACTCCGAAGTGGAGCAGGTACTGAACTCTGAGGACCGTCAACTCCAGGCTTCAAGGTGCATGGAATGCGGCATTCCCTTCTGCCACTGGGGCTGTCCGGTGGATAACCTGATCCCCGAATGGAACGATCTGCTCTACCGCGGCGACTGGAAAGGAGCCAGCGACCGGCTCCACTCCACCAATAACTTTCCTGAATTTACAGGCAGGATCTGCCCGGCACCCTGTGAACACTCCTGTGTACTGAACATCGATGAAGAGCCGGTCACCATCAGGGAGAATGAAGTGGCCATTGTGGAGAAGGCTTTTGCCGAAGGTTACATCAAACCCACTCCACCGAAGAAGAGAACAGGGAAAAAGGTAGCGGTGATCGGAAGTGGCCCGGCCGGCATGGCTGCGGCCGACCAATTGAATAAAGCAGGACACACAGTCACGCTGTTTGAAAAGGATGAGAAGATCGGGGGATTGCTTCGCTACGGAATTCCCGATTTCAAGTTGAATAAACGTACTATCGACCGGCGGCTGAATGTGATGCAGGCAGAAGGCATTATAGTAAAGACCGGGGTAGATATGGGTAAGGATATCAGCGGGAAGGAGATCATGAAGAAGTTCGATGCATTGTGCCTGGCCATTGGCGCTATGCAGCCCAGGGATTTGCCGGTGAAGGGAAGGGAACTGGACGGTGTTCATTTTGCCATGGAATACCTCACTCAGCAGAATCGGGTAAACGATGGTATATACGTGGCCTACGACAACAGGATTACTGCTGAAGGACGCAAAGTACTGGTAATCGGTGGTGGAGATACTGGCTCCGACTGCGTCGGTACAGCCATCAGGCAGGGTGCGAAAAGTGTCACCCAGATTGAGATCCTTCCTGAACCTCCGGTCAAACGTGCAGATGAAAATCCGTGGCCCTATTTTGCAAAAACCCTTAAGACCTCTACTTCACATGAGGAGGGATGCAATAGAAGATGGAGCCTCACCACCCTGAAATTCACAGGGATGCAACAGCGGGTTACCCATGCCGAAGTGCAGCAGGTAGCATGGGATAAGGTGAATGGAAGTCACCAAATGGAAGAGGTACCCGGAACCCGTGAGAAGATAGAAGCGGATCTGATCCTGCTTGCCATGGGTTTTGTACACCCCGTTCATGAAGGTTTACTCGCTGAACTGGGTGTGGAACTCAACTATGGGAAGAACATCCAGGTGAACCAGAAGATGTCTACAAACCTGGAGAAGTTATTTGCCACCGGAGATGCTGCCAACGGTGCCAGCCTGGTGGTTACAGCCATCGCTTCCGGACGGCGTGCAGCCAAGAAAATTGACGATTTCCTCTCCTGAAACAAAAAGAGGTTATATTTATTTTTCCAAACTACCCCCCCCCATTTTTATATATTACCTTTCCATTTATTATGTTTTATTGTATTTATACCCCATTTAAACAGGGGTATAGTTACTAATATTATTATATTTGCAGGTAACTCTTAAATATTTATCCGATGAAAAAACAATGGCTCTTTGCACTGATCGCCTTTGGTATCATCGCCCTGCTTGGAATCATCTTTCCCTTTAGTTTTGATACTGGAGACACTGCAGGAATCGATGCTGGGGACACAGCCTGGATGCTCGCTTCCACTGCACTGGTATTCCTGATGACTCCGGGACTGGGATTCTTCTACGGGGGAATGATGAGGCCCAAGAATGTGATCTCTACCATTCTTCAAAGCTTCATAGCCATGGGGCTGATCAGTATTTTGTGGGTGGTCTTTGGTTTTAGTCTGGCGTTCGGAGAGAGCATAGGCAGCGAAGGTTTCGGACTTTTTGGAAATCCTGCCACATTCTTTATGTTCAAAGGGGTGGGTGGAGCCCCGGATCCCAATTTCGCAGCCACCATTCCCCTGGCATTGTTTGCCCTCTTTCAGCTGAAATTTGCCATCATCACCCCTGCCCTCTTCACTGGCTCTTTCGCCGGAAGGGTCAGATTTACAGCTTTGATGATCTTCATGGTGTTGTTTATGATCTTTATATACTGTCCGCTTGCCCACTGGACCTGGCACCCCAACGGATTCCTGCGCAACTGGGGAGTCCTCGATTTTGCCGGTGGTACCGTGGTGCATATGTCTGCAGGTATGGCGGCCCTGGCCGGGGCATTCTTCTTCGGTCCCCGCCGCGATTACGCCAGGCCATCCTACCCGGCCAATATTCCGTTTGTACTTCTCGGTACCGGATTGCTCTGGTTCGGCTGGTTCGGATTTAATGCCGGGTCGGCCCTTGAATCATCCGATGTGGCGGTAAAAGCGCTACTCAATACCAACACAGCTTCAGCTTCAGCCATGCTGGTCTATATTTTCTTCGACGGTGTGAGGGGAAGGAAACCCTCTGCCCTGGGTGCCTGTATAGGTGCTGTGGTGGGACTGGTGGCCATTACCCCGGCAGCCGGATTTGTCACCGTCGGCTCCAGTATATTTATTGGGGGCTTTGCCGCCATTGCCAGCAACCTGATGATCTATTTCTTCTCCCGCAGGGGAGTGGACGATACCCTGGATGTATTCCCCGCACACGGAATCGGCGGCATGGTGGGCATGTTCCTGACCGGTGTATTTGCCGAGGAGGTGGGGCTGATCCATGGAGAAACCACAACCTTCCTCTTCCACCTGCTTGCCCTGGTACTGGTATCTGCCTTTGCCTTCGGCGGATCGCTTCTGCTCTACTGGATCACCAATAAAATCATCCCCATGCGTGTTCCCAGCCTGTACGAAGATGTGGGACTCGACATGAGCCAGCATGATGAAACCCTTTTCTACGAAAACGATGAGAAAGTGAAAGCCCGGAAAGAGAAGCTGAAGAACTATTCAGCCGAATTCTATCCGCGCAAAGGACGGTAGTAAAAACATTCATCTTCGCTCCCTTTCACATAACTCGGATACATTTTCTTGCGACGTGTTTGTTTGGCTTCGCCAAAAAATGCCAGGTCGCTTCGTAAAATATACCAGTGACAATTATATTTGTGTTATGGAATGTCGTGAACATTGCGGGGCGTGCTGTATCGCTCCCTCCATCTCCTCTCCCATCCCGGGCATGCCTGATGGAAAACCCGGGGGAGTACGCTGTATTCATCTGTCGGAAGAGTTCCGCTGTCTGATCTACGGTCAGCCCGGCAGACCAAAAGTGTGTGATGATTTCAAAGCCGACCCGGATATCTGTGGGACCACCAGGGAAGAGGCGCTGATGCTGCTGGGCAAACTTGAGCAGGATTTACCATTCTAACAAATTATTGGTTTTCAGAGAGGAACCTTTGCATCAGAATGGTCCGGAGTTGCTCCTTGATCTTTTCAAAATCACACGAGCCACCCAGCTCCTTTTCCATGGAGGTAACCCCCTTGGTCTCATATCCGCACGGATTAATGTAGGAGAAGTAATCCAGGTTGGTGTTCACATTGAGGGCAAAACCATGCATGGTCACGTACCTGCCCGAGCGAACTCCAATGGCACATATTTTCCTGGCCTTTACAGGGTGAGCGGCATCGAGCCACACTCCAGTGGCACCTTCCATGTTTGTGGCCTTGATCCCATATCCTTCCAGCAGTTCAATGATCGAGTCTTCCAGAAGCGAGATGTATTGCTTTAGTCCCAGTCCAAGCTTTTCAAGGTCAACAATGGGGTACCCCACCACCTGACCGGGACCGTGGTAAGTAATATCCCCGCCCCGGTTGGTCTTGTAGTAAGTGGCATCGATCTTCTTAAGGAATTCCTGCTGAATCAGCAGATTGTTCTTATCTCCGCTTTTTCCAAGGGTATAGACATGGGGATGTTCACAGAAGAGCAGGTACTGGGAGGGCAGAGCCTTGCCTTCAGGTAGTCGTTTATAATCCACCAGCAGGTTAAACCTCTCCTCCTGGTAATCCCGCGCCTCCTGGTAATCGATCAGACCAAGATCCTCAAATAGAATAGGATGCTCCTTCTCACTCACTATGATGCCTTTTTGGAATTAATGCATGCTTTTCGGCATGGTAAGAGGAACGGACCAGCGGACTCGATTCTACCGCCTGGAATCCCCTGGCAAGCGCCTGCTCCCGGTAGAACTTAAACTGGTCGGGGTGGATGTACTCCTCCACCGGCATATGCTCCATGGTCGGCTGCAGGTATTGTCCCACAGTCAGCACTTCGCATCCGGCATCTGCCAGGTCGTCCATGGTTTGGAGTACCTCTTTCTCTGTCTCACCCAGCCCCAGCATGATGCCCGATTTGGAAGTGACCTCCGAACGGGAAATCATCCGGATCACCTCAAGGCTTCGCCGATATTTTGCCCGGGAACGTATCTGCGGGGTAAGCCGTTCCACCGTCTCCAGGTTATGGGAGATCACCTCGGGAGCTGCATCAATTACCAGTTGAAGCAGTTCAGGGACAGCATCAAAATCGGGGATCAAAGTCTCCATGGTGAGTCCCGGCACCTCCTGCTTCAACACCCCGATGGTCCTGGCCCAGAATCCAGCCCCCTTGTCAGGCAGATCATCCCTGTCCACCGAAGTAATAACTGCATGTTTTATTCCCATGGTCTTAATGGAACTGGCCAGCCTTTCTGGCTCCTTGTTATCAACAGCAAGCGGCTTCCCGGTTTTTACTGCACAGAATTTGCAGGCACGGGTACATATCTCCCCCAGGATCATAAAGGTTGCCGTTCCCTCACCCCAGCACTCGCCGATATTGGGACAGTTGCCGCTGGAACAGATGGTGTGGAGCTTGTGCTTGTTCACCTGCTCCTTCACATGCATGTACCGGTCCCCGCCGGGCATCCTCATCCGCATCCAGTCAGGCAGTCGCTTTCTTCCCTTCAGCTCACCCTTCTGATTTCCCTTTTCCATGCAGCGAAGATAGTCAGAAATATGCTAAATTTAGGGTTCTTATCAGAGGGTATGAAAAACCAAAGCGAACTGCTTCAACTGGCCAAACAGGTGCAGGCCCTGGCTGAAAACGGGCTCCATTTCTCGGAAAATGATTTTGACCTGGACCGATATACAAATCTTGAGGAGATCTCCCTCAGGATGCTCTCCCTGATCTCTGGTCTCTCCGATGAAACCATCCAGGTAGAGACCCCGGAACGGAACGGGTACCGCACCCCCAAGGTGGATGTAAGATGCGTGATCTTCAATGACAAAGATGAGATTCTGATGGTGAAGGAGCGCGTCGATTCCCGCTGGTCCCTGCCCGGAGGCTGGTGCGATGTGGGCTACACTCCCACCGAAGTTGCCGAAAAGGAGGCATTTGAGGAGGCAGGCATCAAGGTGAAAGCCGGCCGACTGCTGGCCATCTTCGACAAGAAGCGCCACGATCACCCGGAGGACCTGTTCTATGCCTACAAGATCTTCCTGGAGTGTGAGGCAGAGAGCTATGACATAGCCACCGGAATGGAGACCCTCGATGTGGGTTTCTTTAAACAGGATGCCTATCCGGAACTATCCACCCCCCGCAATACATCCGGCCAGATCGACAGGATGTTCGATTTCCACCACCACCGGCTGCAATGGCCCATTATTGATTAGGGCTACACGGATCGTTTATATTGAAGCATACGTGCTATTTTTGGAATTGCATTCCAATATTATCGGATATTTTTGGATTTTGATTCCATTTTTATCAGCTTAAACTTTATCTTAAGAAAAGGCCAAAGACCATAAACAGTCAATGACCTTTTCAAAAATAATTACAAATATTTCAATTACTCTTTGAAGATCTTTCAATTAATTTTGAGGTGCTGTCATCAACTGTTGCAGCACTTTATCTATACCCAGAGATGATCCTTGCACCGGAGGAAATTCAACAAATGTTTGTAGAAACTCACCTGTAATTGCCTGTGC
>JAGLPR010000375.1 GCA_023137255.1 Bacteroidales bacterium
TAAATCGAGTAATATGCATGTAGCCGTTGCGGGAAACATCGGGTCTGGTAAAACCACTTTAACCAGCTTATTAGCGAAGCAGTATGGCTGGGAGGCCCATTACGAGGATGTGGATGACAATCCCTATCTCAATGACTTTTACCAGGACATGCAAAGGTGGTCCTTTAACCTGCAGATCTACTTCCTCAACAGCCGGTTCAGTCAGATCGTGAAGATCCATCAATCGGGAAAGAAGATCATCCAGGACCGCACCATTTACGAAGACGCTTACATCTTTGCACCCAACCTGCACAGCATGGGATTGATGAGCACCAGGGATTTTGAAAACTACTTCGCCCTGTTCAACCTGATGAGTTCCCTCATCGAACCTCCCGACCTGCTGATCTACCTGCGTGCCAACATACCCACCCTGGTGGATCAGATTCAGCAGAGGGGCCGAAAGTATGAGAACAACATACGCCTGGACTACCTGAAACACCTGAACGAGCGTTACGAAGCCTGGGTGGAGACCTACAGCATGGGGAAGCTGCTGATTGTGGATGTGGACAACCTCAACTTCCGGGACAAGCCCGAAGATCTGAGTTCGGTAATTGACAACATCAACGCACAGATACACGGACTGTTTTAAAATAGCACCAAAAAAAGAACGGGCCGTAAAAACAGCCCGTTCCACATACAATCCCGGATAGTTCCGCCGATCGAATTATTCGGTAACCGGTTCCTCCTTCGGGACAAAGACCACATCGACGATGTTGGGATTGTCATAGAATGCCTTCATCACCTTTTTCACATCTTTGACGGTCAGATTTTTGACAATATCCTCGTAGTTGGCAGGATCGTCATAGTTAATTCCATAGAGATAGAAGTTATAGAGTGTTGAGAGGTAGTAGGAATTGTGTTCCTTGCTCTGTTGTCTGTCTTTAAGGATATTCTCCACTGTTTTGGAAAGATCCTCTTCTGACGGACCTTCACTGGCCAGCTTATCAAGTTCCGCATACACCTTCTCCTTCAGGTCAGCCGCCCTTTCCGGATCACAATCAAATCCAATCCGCATGGTTGCCTTCTCTACAGGCCATTTGCTCAGTGAAGCCCTGATTCTCACTCCATAGGTACCTCCCTCTTCTTCCCGGATAGATTCGGTATAGCGCAGATCAAGGATGTTTTCAATAGCCCTCCCCACCATGCGGTTATAAGGATTATATTCCATCTCCTGGTTGATCACGATGTTCACATTAGCTTTGGGGGTGGCCAGGGTCATGGGGATGATCTTCTCCAATTTGCCTTCTGGTTCATTTACTTTGCGGTCGACCCAGGTCTCAGACCTGTCCAGGTCGCCAATGGCTCCAATGTACTTTTGAGCCAACACCTTCACCTCTTCCTGCTCCATGTTGCCTACAATGATAAACAGGAAATCGCTGGCATCGGCAAATCGATCCCTGTATATCTCTTCAAGTCTGTCGTACTCAATATCCTTAAGAAATTCACTGTCCAGCACCCTGGTCCGGGGATGGTAATCGGTAAGAATCAGGTTCAGAGAATCGCCCATCACCTTCTGTGGATTATTGTTCATGTTCTCAACAAAGGCCATGTACCTGGCAACAATAGCATCATGAGCCTCCCTGTCAAACCTGGGTTGATTAAAATGGAGATATACCAGCTGCATCAATACTTCCACATCCTTAGGACTGGCAGTACCGTTCACTCCTTCAGAGAGATTGCCCAGACTCAGCTGCAGGGAGACATTTTTACCGCTCAGCATTTTCTGAAGCCCCATGGCATCAAACTCTCCAACCCCGTACATGCTGACCAGGGTGGTAAGCATATCTGTATTGGGTACATCTTCTGCACCATAGAGCGAGCTGCCCCCTTTGCTGTACCCCCTGATCTGGACCTGGTCCTTTTCAAAATCGGCATGCCTGTAAACAACAGTGGCTCCGTTGGCAAGGGTCCACTCCACAGCATCAAGTATCTCCAGCCTTTTTTCACCAACAATGGCGGCAGGGCTTAACTCAGTTGAAACCAATGATTCTGCCAGCGCCTCATCCTGGTAAGGCTCAAGTTCTGCAGCAGCTACCTGTTCCTGGATAGCCAGGGAAGCTGCCTCGGAAAGATGCTCCACTCCTTCCCCTTCGGGTCCCTGTACCACCAGTACCACATTTTTACTGGTAATCCACTTACCCAATCGCTGGTTGAAGTCCTCAACAGAAATGGTGGGCAAAATGGCCTGAACAGCCTGGTAGCCAAATTCAGCAGAAGGATATGCATCCCCGTCCAGGAAGTGGTCCACATAGCCATTTATGTGCTCATCATTGCTGATCTTATCCCTCTCTTTATAATACTTTTCCCACCGGGCGAGGATTTCAGCCTTGGCGCGTTCCAGTTCCCCCTGGGTAAACCCGAATCTTTTCGCCCTTTCCAGTTCTGTCATAAGGGCTGTAAAACCCAACTCCTCCTGATTGGGTTTAGGGATGGCAAGTGCCTGAAGCGCTTCATAGCCCCTTTCAAAATCACCATAATTAACCACTCCAACCACAAAAGGAGGATCCCCTTCCTGCACCAGTTCCTGGAACCTCTGTCCCATCATGGCATTAAAAAGTTCGTGTATATAAGCCTCCCTGTGATCCATAAAAGTTTCCGGTCCGGAATGGGATTTCCTGTGACGGACCATATACTGAATCATGGCCTGGGGTGCCTCTACATCGGTCACCAATCCATATACAGGCTCATCATGATCGGGAATCTCGTAAAAAGGTCGTTCAGGCGGATTCTCCACCGGTGGGATCCGGGAGAAAAGAGCGATCACCTTCTTCTCCATCTCCTCTGCATCAAAATCCCCGGCCATGGCTATTGCCTGCAGGTCGGTGCGGTACCATTGATGATAGAAGTCCCTGAGCGCATCATACTCAAAATTCTCGATTACCTCCAGGTCACCAATCACATCCCTTTCGGCAAACTTGGAGTTGGGATAGAGATATTTCATAGATTCCGAATACATCCTGAATTGTGCGGTTCGCCTGGTTCTCCACTCCTCCTTGATCACACCCCTCTCTGCATCAATCTCCTCTTCGGTAAGTAAAAGGTAGTTGGACCAGTCATTGAGTACCAGCAGGCAACTATCGAGAAGTCCGGGCTTGTTCACCGGAACGTCCGTCAGGTTATATACTGTCTGGTTCTGACTGGTATAGGCATTTATGTTCCTGCCAAAAGCCACCCCGTGCTTCTCAAGAAAATCGATGATCCCTTTCCCTGCAAAGTGCTGGGTGCCGTTGAATGCCATATGCTCCAGGAAATGGGCCAGTCCGTTTTGATGGTCCTCCTCCATAAGTGCTCCCACATTCTGAATGATATAGAAGGAGGCCCGCTCTTTGGGCTCCTGGTTCGATTTGATATAATAGGTCATCCCGTTCTCCAGCACACTATGACGAACACTCTCGTCATTGGGAAGCGGCTGCATGGGGTCTACCTGGGCAGTTGAATTTGCAAATAAAGCTGCCAGGAGCAATAGCGAAAAAACAATTCTAATATGCTTCATAAGTATGGTATTTATTAAATGGGAGAATTAAGGTACGGCAAAATTAGCAACACAGGAATGTCCTATAGAAGAAATTGCCTATTTTAACGACTCTTAACTGAAATCATAAACTTCAAGCACTATGCATTTTTCCCGACGAAATTTCTTAAGAATTGCAGGAGTCGGTGCTGTGGCTGCGCAGACCCCTTCACTGCTTGCTTCAAACCCGCCTTCTCCCGTGAAAGGAAAAGACATCCCATTTCAGCTGGGCATTGCCTCCTACACATTCAGGGAGTTCAGCCTGGATGATACCATAGAGATGACCAGCCGGCTCGATATCAAAAAGCTCTGTCTGAAAAGCATGCACATGCCCCTGAATGCGACCCCGGAGGAAATTAAAAACATGGCTGCAAAGGTGCGTGAAGCCGGAATCGATCTTTACGGAGGCGGAGTGATCTATATGCGAAGTGCCGAAGAGGTGGAGAATGCCTTTGCCTATGCAGGACATGCAGGCATGAAAGTGATCGTAGGGGTACCCGAGCACGAACTGCTGGAGCTGTGCAATAAGAAAGTCAGGGAGACCGGCATCCTGCTGGCCATCCACAACCATGGTCCGGGCGATGAAAAGTACCCCACCCCGGAAAGTGCCTACAAGCTTATCAAAGAGATGGATCCAGGAATGGGTCTATGCGTGGATATAGGCCACACCGTCCGAATTGGGGTGAATCCCATCGAGGATACTGCAAAATATATGGATCGGGTTCATGACATCCACATCAAGGATGAAGACAAAGCAGAAGCTTCGGGCCAGACCTGCGAGATCGGTCACGGTGTCATTGATATCCCAGGCTTCTTGAAAATGTTGATTGAGAAGAATTACAACAAGGTGGTCAGTTTTGAATATGAAAAGGATGGGAAAGATCCCCTGGACGGACTGGCCGAGTCGGTGGGTTATGTGAGGGGGGTTTTGGAGATGCTGAGATAACAAAAAGGATCAACAAACATCTATAATATTGTTTTTAAGGAGGTTTATTAATAAATTTTGAGATCCAAATTGATAACATTTCTCAGATCTATCTCTGTTTACAATGTTTCAGGGTTTGAAAATAATCATCAGGAGGCAAAAAAGGTTAATTCTGATCTTCCTCTTAACCATCTTCCTCCCTTCTGTAACCCTCAGTATATTCGGACTTATTGCTCTGCGTAATGAGAGGTACAAACTTGAACAACAATTCCGGGATCATCAGCTAGAAATCATAGATTCAGTTAAAACTGAGATCAACCAGCAGATAAGTGAGCTGGAAATTGAACTTCAAAACTTAGTCCAAACGCGCTCATTCATAACTAGGGATTACCAGGAGATAAATACATTGATTGAAAATCATCTGGAAGAAAATCCCCTGTCCGGTCAGTTTTTTGTGGCTTTTAGCGGAAATGAACCCTGGTTCCCTCCTTTTCGGGGTGGAGGGAGCGGATACATTTCCATTGATGTGAAAGGATTCTCCAGTCGGCAGAAAAAGAAATTAGAACAGGCCGAAAATCATGAGTTTTTACAAAAGAACTACCTGGAAGCAATCTCTCTCCTTGAAGAGCTTCTGAAAGTTACAGAAGATCGTAATCTGCAGGCACAATTACTGAACCGTATTGCCCGTAACCACAGGAAACAGAAAAACTACGAGAAGGCTATTGCAAACTACACAAACATTATTCAGAATTTTCCTGACACCAGGACCTCCTCCGGCTCCCTGTTACCGGTTACGGTACGATTACAGCTGGTTGAATGTTACCTCAGATCCGGTTTGGGGGAAGAAGCTCTGAATGAAACTTTAAAGTCATTTAGAGAGATCATCCGGAATTCCAGTAATCTAAGCGAAGATCAACTCTCAGCCTATGTTTCATTGGCCGGGGAAAAATTCATAAGCATCCGGGATGCATATCCGGAGATGATCTCCTCAGACACAACTTATGTGAATGATTTTGAAGATCTTAATCTGATTTGTCAAAAGAAGATCAACGAATGGAATGTTATCAGAACCCTGAAGAATGAATGTATCTCCGATATATTGGAAGATTTTACGCAAAATGGAGGATACGCAAAGAATGCACACCGGTATTCAAAGAAAATCAGCTCTGAGGATTTTCTTATCATATCCTCTCAAATTCCTGATGAACCCGAAAATCTGTCACAGGGTATTACCGGGATTAAAATCTGCAATACATTTCTGGAAGACACCATACTGACCGGTATTATCAGAAATACCGGCTGGAATGCAGATGATTCGCTGACTGTGACTGATATGAGCGGGCGTATAATTTTGGGATATAAAGCAACTTCTCCCAATGAAAACAGAATCACATCATTGTTTGATGATAATTTCCCACCATGGAGGATAGAGGTGAGCGGAAATCTAACCAGGCCGTTTTTGTTTACAGGCATATTTAAGAGTTATTATTTCTGGACCATTCTTGCCATGATGGCCAT
>JAGLPR010000376.1 GCA_023137255.1 Bacteroidales bacterium
ATTTTGGAAGGGACCAGGAAGTCCTTGCCAGGAGGGATATTATTAAGCAGCGAACGCTTCTGAAAAGAAAGCTGGATTTTGAGTTAAAGAAAACAGCTTTGATATGAGTAATGTATCTCTTAATTATGTGCTACCCGGGTTCCGGACGTTAAACAGCAGGTGAATGTTCAATGCCCGATAATATTTACAACGGCGTACGACAAATATGCGATTGATGCGTTCAACACCAATGGAATTGACTATCTGTTAAAATCCATTGAAGAAGACCGTTTGAAACAGGCCGTTCACAAAGCCAGGCAGTTCTCAGCTCAGATTGATCTGAATAGCCTGATATACCTGTCAAACCTGGTTCCGCAAAAGCAAACCAAATCCAGGTTCATGGTAAAAGTAGGAGAGAAGATCAAAAGTATTTCTGATGATGATATCAAGCTTTTTCACAGTTATGAAAAAGCCACCTGGCTGCATACCAGATCGGATCGGGAATACATCATTGATTATTCCCTGGATGATCTTCAGCATATGCTGGACAGCACCAGGTTCTTCAAAATCAACAGGAAGTACATTGTATCCATCGATGCGTGTTCACACATCTTTGCATGGTCCAACAGCCGGTTAAAGATAGACATTGAAGGCATCGATGATCAGATCATCGTTGCCAGAGAAAAAGTCCAGGAATTCAAGCAGTGGCTGGACAGATAGCGGACTATTCGTGCCTCATCGAATCAGCCGGGTTTACATTTGCGGTCTTGACAACCTGGGAACTCACTGTAAATACGGTGATGAGTATGACCAGTAACAAGGGGATCAGGAAAAACCACCAACCAATGTCGATGCGGTAGGCAAAATTCTGAAGCCAGCCCGACATGATGAAATAACCGAGTCCCAATCCGATAGGAACAGCGATCAACACCTGGATAATGAAGAAACGTAGCAGGAGCAGGATGGCATTACCAGATGAGGATCCCAGTACTTTACGGAGACCAATTTCATGCCTGCGTTGAATGGTAGTATAGGATGACAGCCCGAACAATCCAAGACACGCAATGAAGATCGCAAGGAATGCGAAAAGGCCGAATACCTTACCGAACCGCATCTCATTCCTGTACTGCTCGTTATAATAATCTTCCAGAAAGAAATATTCGAAGGGATTCTGAGGAAAGAACTGAATCCATTGTTCCTCCACAAATGCAAGGACCTCCTGGGTTTTAGCCGGATTCACCTTTAGTGAATAATAACCTGATGGGTCCCTGAAAAACCGGAAAATCAATGGTTCGTGGTCTGCTTTTAATCCTTCCTGATGATAATTTTTCACAACTCCAACTATCTTGAATGTATCTCCCCAGAACTCGATAGGAACATTCATCGCAGAAGCATTATCTTCAAATCCCATCAGCCGAATGGCAGATTCGTTGAACAAAACAGTTTCACTGTTTTGGCCGAATTCTTCGGAGAAGTTCCTGCCTTCCAGGATTGTCAAACCGTAAAAATCAACAAAGTTGAAATCGAAACCTACGATCCGGTACTGGTTGCTCTCTTCGGGTCCATCACCAAGCCGCCGGATCCCTCCTGCACTCCACGGTGGCTGGCGACCTGGTACCGCGATTGACGCTGTAACCATCTCTATATCTGGTTTTCTTGCAAGTTCCGACATGAATGCGTTATAGGTTTCTGCATAGGTTGAATCATTCACACTGGGTCCTTTGAGCACCAATACATTTTCAATATCAACTCCCAGATCATAGTTCTTCATAAAGGATATCTGTATGTAAACGGTCAGGGTTCCTGCTATCAGCAACAGGGAGGTTGTAAACTGGAAAATCACCAGGATTCGACGCATTCCTATTCCTCCAACCTTAAGCTCAGAAATTCCCTGGAACACAGTAGTCGGCTTAAAGGATGAAAGGAAGAGGGCGGGGTAGATACCTGAGAGAAAGGCACCGAGAATAAAAATAAACAAAACGGCAGACCAGAACCCGGGATTGGTGGCAATGGAATAATCCAGCTGCTCCCCGGTGAGATGGTTAAAGGAGGGACTGAGTAAAAATACCAGGACCATTGCAAACAAAATGGACAGGAGGTTGACAAGAACTGATTCGAGAAGGAACTGTCCAATGAGTTGATTACGGAAAGCTCCTGTAACCTTGCGCATTCCCACCTCTCTGGCCCTTTCAAGTGATCTGGCACTGGCCATGTTGATGAAATTTATCCAGGCTATGACCACCAGGAAAATTGCGATTATCATAAAGGCGTAAACAGAACGCGCATTCCCACCAGGTTCAGCCTCAAACATGAAATCAGAATTCAGATGTATGCTTTCCAGGGGTTGAAGGTGATATTCTACATCCGAGTCGAATTGCTCCAGGACTTCACCTGCCTCGGCCTTGACAAAAGGACGGATCTTGGCCTCGAACTCTTTATAATCAGTAGCAGGATGCAGCAGGAGATAATTAAAATAGCCATCCCAATGCCAGACTGTATTAACTTCAGGTCCCTGGAATTGTACTAATGTTGCCCAGGATCCCACAATATCAGGCTTAAGGTGTGAGTTGCGTGGTACATCCTCAAAGACACCAGTTATCTTGAGCTCGGGACCACCATTAAAGCGGAGACTTTGCCCGATGGGATTCTCATCCCCGAAGTATTTCCTGGCGGTGGATTCTGACACAAGCATTTCAAATGGATTCCGAAGGGCAGAATAGCGATCCCCCTCTAAAATTCTAAATGAGAATACTTCAAAGAAAGTGGTGTCCGCAAGATAGACCTTTTCTTCCCTGAATTTCTTTTCCCCGAAACTGAACACCCCGTTCCAAATCCGAAAACGGGTGAAGTTCTCAACTTCCTCATAATTCTCATACAGGGCCTGACCGACAGCCGGACATCCCGCCGCCCATTGAGTAGACAATTCCCCCTTATCATACCGATCCTGTTGCACACGGTAAATCTGGTCCCCTTTCTCATGAAAATCATCGTAGCTCAGTTCAAAGCGGACATACTGGATGATCAGTACGAAGGCAGCCATACCGATGGTAAGCCCAAGGATATTCACAATTGATGATATCCGGTTCCTGAAAAGGTTTCGGAACGCAACAAGGAGGTAGTTTCTGAACATGATCTTTTAAATTGTTGATAAATGTAGATTCTCAAATTCAATACACCAATGACGAACAGAATCATGAAACATTACAACCTAAGCCAGGATCAAATCAACTTTATATCGCGACCACCAGGGTCATTATTAAGCCCATTCTCGGCCTCGGACAGTTTTATGGGATTACTCCCATTCAGGGATATTCCGGGGCTAAATTTACCCCGTGTGTTCATCCCGCACCGCAAGAGTTCATTAAGATGCTGATATTCTGCGAGAAGAATAAGTACTCCACCGAACAGTTGAAAGGAGTTATTGAGTTACTCCAGAAGCTCTGTCCCAAAGATGTGAGTATCGACAAGATCAAAGCCATGCTGGGCAATACCGGGACCCTGGCTGGAGAGATCGATGAGAACCAACAAACGGTTCAATACTCAAAGGAGCAATTACTTGAATACACGCAAATGACAGGGCAAAACTAATGGACATGGAAGATATCAATGAAAAAATAGTGCATTACTCCCGGCAGCTTCGTTTACCGGGCTTCAGGAAAAACTATCAAAGTCTGCAGGAGGAGATGTCGGGGGTCAAGCTGGCAGGGTTCCCTCAGTTGAAATACCTTCAAGAGCTGTCCTTGGAGGATCTACCTAAGGATGGACGGGAAAGACTCCCAGCCTTAAAGAGCCTGGACTTTATTAAAAACGGCCAAAATATCATCCTGGCAGGTAACCCTGGAACAGGGAAATCACATGTAGCTACAGGACTGGGCCTGGAGGCCTGTAAGAAGGATTATACGGTCTATTTTGTTACCGTCCCACAACTT
>JAGLPR010000377.1 GCA_023137255.1 Bacteroidales bacterium
GCATCCAGGGAGATCAATCGTTTCGATTTAGCATGAGCAGAAGTTTCAGTCATGGTAAGTTATGTTCGAGGTTTTTGTAGATTTGTTGGTCTACTAAACTACAAAGAAAAGCAGAATCATAAAATTACTTTCCCATGAAAAGATCACTCCTGTTTCTGATTGTCCCTGTCTTAACCTTATCATGCAACCAGATGAAACAAACCAGCACCTCAAAAGATAGCAATGTGGCCCTGACCTGGAGTTTCCAGGGGAACAATGCAGAAGAGGGCTATTACAGTGCAGCATTTGTACTGGAAAACCTGGGCGAGGAGGCACTCACAAACGAGGGATGGACCCTTTATTATAACCAGTATGGATTGGGTGTCATCGATGAATCGGTGACCGGGAACGTGAGCATTGAGCATATTAATGGGGATTTGCTGAGCATCACCCCGCAGGAAGGATTCAACCTGGAGCCAGGGGCTTCGGTGGAGATAGCTTACCACAGACCCGGCTCATTGCTGCTGGAATCTGAAGCGCCCCAGCATCCTTATATGGTTTATGGAGACCCTGAGGATGAAGCCAGTGTGGCTGTTTCGATTGGTGAGTATACTGTTTTGCCATTTCCCTCCCTTGAGAAATTTTATCCCCCGGAAATGGGAATTGTGCTTCCCGATGCAGCCTGGGTGTATGAACAGAACAGTGCCACTATACTTCTGAAGACAGGTGAGACAGGAAAGGTTCTTCCCACCCCCGTGAAAGAATTATACTCAGGCAATACTATGGCATTGTACGAGGATTTAGCCATTGCTTACCAGAAGGGACTTGAAAATGAAGCGGCCTACCTTGCTGAGATGCTGAAACAGGTAACCGGTTCAACCTCGAAGGTGGTCGAGGGATCGGAAGGAGTTCCTGGAACCATCACCCTGGTTACTGATAAGAAGATCAATGGTGATGAAGCGTACCAGCTGGCAGCTACCCCCGAAGAGGGAATTGTGATCACAGGAAGTGACGAAGCGGGTGTATTTTATGGCATCCAGACCCTGCTTTCGGTACTTCCTCCCGGGGCATGGGCCAATCCAAGTTCCTCTCTTGAGATGGAAATGGTGTTTATCGAAGACCGGCCCGCATTCAGCTACAGAGGCTTTCATCTCGATATTGCCAGGAATTTTATTGAGCCGGTAGCCATCAAGAAGCTGATCAGGATTATGGCTTACTATAAAATGAACAAGCTGCATCTCCATATGACCGATGATGAAGGGTGGAGGCTGGAGATTCCTTCGCTGCCCGAACTTACCGAAGTGGGAGCCTACAGAGGACATACTTTGTCCGAGAGGGATCACCTGATTCCTGCCTTCGGTTCGGGCCCTGACCGTACTACAGAAGGCAATCACGGCAGCGGGTACCTGTCACGCGAAACATTTATTGATTTGCTGAAATTTGCCGAGGCACATCACATCGAGGTGATTCCTGAAATCAATTTCCCGGGCCATGCCCGCGCTGCCATCTATGCCATGGAGGCACGGTATGACAGGCTGATGAACGAGGGCAAACAGGAAGAGGCCGAGATGTACAGGCTCATCGACCCGGATGACGCTTCTGTTTACAACTCGGCCCAGAACTTCAACGACAACGTAGTCTGTGTATGTACCGAAGGCCCCTACCGGTTTTACGAAACGGTGGTTGATGAGGTCATCGATATGTATAAAGAGGCCGGACTCACCCTGGAGATACTGCATACTGGTGGTGATGAAGTCCCCCGTGGAGTCTGGAAAGGTTCACCCATCTGCCAGGCCTTCCTGGAGGAGCATCCCGAAATAGGTGGGTTTGAAAACCTGCAGGCATACTGTGGGAGCAGGTTCTTCGAGATCCTCAAAAAGAGAAACCTGGTCATGGCCGGCTGGGAAGAGATTGTTATGAAAAAGAACGAAGAGGGAGTTTGGATCCCCAACCCGGAATTTGTTGGAACCGATATGCTTCCCTATGTCTGGAACAGCATTTATGAGAATCTCGACCTGGGTAATCGC
>JAGLPR010000378.1 GCA_023137255.1 Bacteroidales bacterium
CCCCATCCTGCGGAGCGGGGCCTCTATTGGGGTGGATTTGTAAACACCCGCAGTTCATTCGATTTCATTCCCTTCGATGTGTTCAAATGCACTTTGGCCGATAAGTGGGGCAATCCCTACGATCCGGAAACTGACTTCGAAGGAATGGAACCACTAAAGCAGGAGTCCTATACACGGATTCTCGGGCTGCAGGCAGAGCTCTGGAGCGAAACCGTGAAGGGGGGCACCATGGCAGAGTACTACTACCTGCCCAAACTGGTTGGATTTGCCGAAAGGGCCTGGGTGGGTCAGGCATCGTGGGGAACGATTGGGGACCGGGAGAAGCGCGTGGCTGCCCTGGACAGGGATTGGAACCGGTTTGCCAACATGGTGGGTCAGCGTGAAATGCCCAGGCTCGATTACCTGTTTGGCGGATTTAATTACAGGATTCCACCCCCGGGAGCTATGGTGAAGGATGGAAAACTTCATGCGAACATCAATTTTCCCGGACTAACTGTCAGGTATACCACAGACGGATCGGCACCGGATGGTAACTCGCCTGTTTATTCAGAGCCGGTGGAAGTATCGGGCAAGGTGATGTTAAGAGCATTTGATACCCGTGGCCGGGGGAGCCGGGTATCAGTGGCGGAGTAGTTTTTATTTTTTGTATTTGTCATTTAGTCCGATCCCTTCATTAGGAGGGATTTAACACCAATTATACAAATACAAAAGCGGACATGCATAATAATGACGTATATTTACGTTGCAAAACAGGAATGCAATGAGGTTACTGATTTTATGCACCGGGAACAGCTGCCGCAGCCAGATGGCTGAAGGGTTCCTGAAATCGTTTGATCCGGAAATAGAGGTATTTAGTGCCGGTACCGCTCCGTCGGACCGGGTGCATCCCTTAGCTGTGGAGGTGATGAAGGAGGAGGGGATCGACCTCTCGGAACACTACCCGCAAAGGGTCGATGACTTCCTGGAGAAAGCATTCGATTTTGTTATCACCGTATGCGGTCATGCGCAGGAAAATTGTCCTGTTTTTACAGGCAGTATAAATCAACAACTGCACATCGGATTCGATGACCCGGCCGAAGCCACCGGAACCGAAGAGGAGATCTACGCAGTGTTCAGGCGGGTCAGGGACGAAATAAGGAAGAAGTTTTATGCCTTCTACCTGGGAATTAAATGGTAGATGATGGCGGAAGAGCGTAAAAGATTATCGTTTCTTGACAGGTACCTGACCCTGTGGATCTTTGCAGCCATGCTGGCAGGTGTTCTGTCGGGGTACTTCTTTCCCGGGATTGCAGATTTCTGGAACGGAATGAGTAGGGGCACCACTAACATTCCCATCGCCATCGGCCTGATTGTGATGATGTATCCCCCCCTTGCCAAGGTGAGGTACGATGAGCTTAAGGATGTATTCCGGAACAGAAAGGTATTGATCCTCTCGCTGATCCAGAACTGGGTAATTGGTCCGGTACTGATGTTTCTGCTGGCCATCATTTTTCTCAGAGACTACCCACACTATATGGCAGGTTTGATCCTGATCGGACTGGCACGATGCATCGCCATGGTGATTGTGTGGAATGATCTGGCCCAGGGTGACAATGAGTATGCAGCTGGATTGGTGGCATTCAACTCCATCTTCCAGGTGCTCTTCTTTTCGCTTTATGCCTACCTGTTTATCACCCTGCTTCCTAAATGG
>JAGLPR010000379.1 GCA_023137255.1 Bacteroidales bacterium
GCAGTTACTGCAGCAGATATGTTGGACGTGCTAGCAAATCCAGGTCCCTTGACGGTCTTTGCCGCGACCAATGCAGCATTTGATAAACTGCCCGAAGGGACCGTTGAGGACTTATTAAAACCGGAAAATAAGGAAACCCTGGCGAGGATAATAATGTTTCATGCTGCACCCGGAACCTATAAAGGTAAGGGTTTGAAAAATGGCCAGAAACTTTACATGGCTTCAGGACATTATATCGATGTGGAAGTCAAGGATGACGGAACCTATGTAAATAGATCAAAAATTGTGGCCACCATAGATGCTTCCAATGGAGTGGTCCATGTGGTAGAGGATGTATTCCTCCCCCCTGCTGAAGAATAGCAGCTACATCTCCGGAATCCACATGTCCTGCGGGGTCAGTCCGCATTCACCGATCATCTCAATGGCATAGTCCATGCGGCCAAGGTCGTTGGCTCCCCCGTTGTTGGTCCCGAAAGTAAATTTCACCCCGGCCTCCTTTGCCATTTTAATGAATGTGGCACTGGGAATCCGGTTCCGGTTATTGATCTCCAGGGCCACCCCGCTTTCCACCAGTGCCTTCACCACCAGGTCGATGCGCGACTCTGTCCATAGTTCATCATAGCGATCGACAATATCCACAGGAAGATAGGTGGGATTCACATAGATATGGATGGGTTCGTTGGTCACAATTCCTACGATCCGAGCCACCAACTGGTCCATGAAATCCTGGGGATCGCCCACTTCGGTTTCATCCGGGATCCAGAGACGCATCCGTTTCCCATTGTCGTTGGTCCAGGTCATGGCATCGGTAAAGGCATAGTCGAACCTCTCGCGGCTCTCGTCGCTGAACAGCTCCAGCCACTCCCTGCCCTCGGCCTGCATGGCATGCCATGCAAACGGGGTTGGCTCAAAAGCATCCAGGTAATTTTTCAGTTCCTCCTCGGTCTCAAATCCCATTTTAATCCCGCAATTTACTGCGATCCCATAGGAATATCCATAGGAACGCGCATGTGCCAGTGCCTCTTCACGGGTAATTCCTCCCTTCAGGTGGGTATGCAGGTCAATCAGTGGGAAATTCTCACTGGCAAGCTTCACAATCTGCGCTTCAAATTCCAGGTCCTCCGGCGGGGTGCCCGGAGTGGGCAGATCGTCGGCCAAAGGTTTCACTTTGATGTTCTTGTAAGCCACTACGCTTCCCGGGTCGTGGCACTGGAAGGCAAAGGTTCCCCCGGTGGGACTCAGCTTCCGACCCTCCCAGCCTTCCGGTCTCCATAACTCAGCCGGTTCGGTATATTCCGCAGCCAGCATCCCGTTGATATAGGTTTGTATGGTTTTTCCCTGGACCTTAATGGTGTAGTTGTACCACTCATTATCGGCCTGCACCGATTTCCATACATTCCGGACCGCGTAGATGCTGCCCGACAATTTATGTTCCACATAGTCACCCGGAATTGTGGAATTCAGCACCTGGCACTCATAGCCTTTGGCGGGCCAACCCTCCTCCTGGAATTCGGTGTGGACATAGACACCCGAATTTGAATTTGGCTGGGTCATCACGTCCACACTGTATTCGAAGTTGAGAAAATTATGGTCCAGTACATCGCCTGTGTAGAAGAGGTGGGAACGTTCACCTCCGGTTACAATGGCGCCATCTACAATCTTCCAGGCATCGGTATGCTCGGAGGCGGTCCATCCTTCAAAGCTTTCTCCGTCAAACAGGGAAATCCATTCGTCGGTGGTGCCGCTGCAGCTAAAAAGTACCATCGTTGCGATGGCAAGAACAATCATTTTTAAGGTTTTCATGGTTTAAGGTTTAGTCAGTGATGGCATTGAACAGATAAAAATAACAAATATGGAGGTGTTTACCGGAAACTATGAGAAATAAACCAGATTATAACTAGGGAAGATCCTGTTTCATATCTTAAGATTGCAAAGTATACTCTTAAACAATAGATGATTATTCCCAAATACACTGGAAAATTGTACATTGAGCGCTTTATGAGCTAAATCCAGACAAAATGAGCATCAACAGACGACACTTTATTCTTACAGGCGGTGCAGCAGTTGCGGGAACCATGGTGTTGCCTCCCCTGTTGAAATCATGCCAGAACTTACAAATCTCTTCCGATGTGAAAAGCTATCTTGACCACTTTGAAGTAACTCCCGAAATGCTGCAGAAAGTAATTGCAGAGGCCATGTCCAAGGGAGGCGATTATGCAGATCTCTTTTTCGAACATACCCTATCCAACAGCCTGGGGCTGGAAGATGGAAAAGTGAACAGTGCTTTTTCAAACGTGGACTACGGGGTGGGTGTCAGGGTGCTGAAAGGCGACCAGACCGGTTTTGCCTATACCGAAACCACCAGCCTGGAAGACATGCTGAAGGTGGCCAGGACGGCTGCCAACATAGCCAACGACCCTGTTACTTTCAACAAGAGTGATCTTGTTGAAAAAACTGCCCCTAACTACTACAAGGTCTCACAGAAATGGGAGAACTCAACCGTAGAGCAGAAGATCCCTTTCGTACAAAAAGTGAATGACAGGTTATACGAGCTGGATGAAAAGGTCACCAAAGCCCGGGTGTTCCAGCGTGACGAATCATCCTATGTGATGTTCTATAACTCCGAGGGATTGCTCTCCCATGACTACCGCCCCATGGCAACCCTGGGGGTGGTTTGTGTGATGGAGAAGGACGGAGCGATCGAGAACGACTACAGTGCTCGTTCGATTCGCCAGGGATTTGAATTCCTGACCGACGAGCTGGTGGAAGAACTGGCCCAGGAAGCGATAGCCAAGACCAACTTCCTGTTTGGTGCAGGCAAACCAAAGGCAGGAGAATTGCCGGTAGTGCTGGGTGCAGGCGGATCGGGGATCCTGCTGCACGAGGCCATGGGTCACCCGTTCGAGGCTGACTTCAACCGGAAAGGTGAGTCGATTTTCTCCGACAAGATGGGCAAAAGCATTGCCAAAGACTTTATCAATATCATCGAAGACGGGACCATGGAACACAACCGCGGTGCCCTCAACATTGATGACGAAGGAAATGATGTGAAGAAGATCTACCTGGTGAAGGATGGGGTGCTGGAGAGTTACCTGCACGACCGCATCAGTGCTAAGCACTACGGTGTGGATCCTACCGGAAATGGCCGCCGTCAATCTTTCAGGCATGAGCCACTTCCCAGGATGCGCATTACCTACATGGAAAATGGACCGCACACCACCGACGACATCATCTCCAGCGTCGATTATGGGGTATACGTAGACAATTTCACCAACGGACAGGTGAAGATCGGAGCTGGTGATTTTACCTTTTTTGTAAAATCGGGTACCCTGATCGAGAACGGAAAACTGACCCAGCCGATCAAGGACATTAACATTATCGGGAACGGACCCCAGGCGCTGGCCGATATTACCATGGCTGCCGGCGATTATAAGACCGCTACCGGAACCTGGACCTGTGGAAAAGGAGGACAATCTGTTCCTGTGGGAATGGGTCTCCCTTCTGTCCTGGTGAAAAAGTTAACCGTGGGAGGAACCAGTGCTTAATCCTGAAAACATTTGATCATGACCAAAGACGAAAAATACAGCATCGCCAAATGGGCCATGGAGCACGCCATTCAGAATGGTGCACAACAGGCCCGCGTATCCATATACAACAACAACAGCAGCCAGATCGAGGTAAGGGATGAGAAGATCGATAA
>JAGLPR010000038.1 GCA_023137255.1 Bacteroidales bacterium
GCATTCATTGCCTTGCGCTCCATTTCTGAAGTATGTTTACAGCGGGCTTCATACTTTTGATGGCTCTTGGAATCCCCTCTCTTCAGGTAATGGTCCAGCAGGCGGTGGACCATCATATCGGGATAACGCCGTATGGGGGAGGTAAAATGCGTATAATAGGGGAAGCCCAATCCGTAATGCCCGATGTTCATCGTGGAATATACCGCCTTGGCCATGGCACGGATGGCCAGGTTCTCTATCATGTTCTGTTCCTTTTTTCCCCGGATCTCATCCATCAGGTGGTTGATCGATCCTGCGATCCTTTTTTGTCCACTGGTCTGTATGCTATATCCCAGGCGTTTGATAAAATAAGCAAATGATTCAAGCTTCTCCTGGTTTGGTTTATCATGGATACGGTATACAAAGGTTTTATTTTTTGTCTCCGGTGCGGCATTGGATGATGTACCAGGCTCCATTTTTGTCCCGGCAGGTTTCCCGATAAACTCAGCCACCTTTTTATTGGCCAGCAGCATGAATTCCTCGATCAGCTGGTTGGATTCCTTGTTTTCCTTGTAATAAACCCCGGTGGGATACCCGCTCTCATCGATTAGGAATTTCACTTCCACCCGTTCGAAGGAGAATGATCCCTCGTTAAACCTTTTTTCCCGAAGGATCTGGGCCAGATTATGTAAATGGAGCATTTCTTTGCGAAGGTCTCCCTGTCCGGTTTCAATAATATTCTGGGCCTCTTCGTAGGTAAACCTGCGGTTTGAAAGAATGACCGTTCGGCCAAACCATTGATCCACCACATTTGCCTTATCATCCATCTCGAATATAGCAGAGTAACATAGCTTTTCCTCATCCGGGCGGAGAGAGCAAACCAGGTTGGATAATTTTTCCGGCAGCATGGGCACTACCCTGTCCACCAGATAAACAGAAGTGGCCCTTTCGTATGCTTCCTGGTCCAGTAAGCTCTTTGGTTTCACATAATGAGTCACATCTGCAATATGTATACCCACTTCCCAGTTCCCGTTTTTGAGTTGCTGCAGGGAGAGGGCATCATCAAAATCCTTGGCATCGGCCGGATCAATAGTAAAGGTGCTTACCTCTCGGAAGTCTCTCCGGTTTTTAATCTCCTGGGGAGTAATTGCATCAGGGATCTTTTCGGCAAACGCCTCCACCTCCGCAGAAAATTTAATGGGGAGTTCAAATTCGGCCAGGATGGAGTGCATCTCCGTTTCGTTCTCGCCCGGATAACCCAGGATATCCACAATCTCACCAAAGGGGTTTTTTACTTTTTCCGGCCAGTCGATGATCCTGGCAATGGCTTTCTGACCGTGTTCCACCCCCTTCAGTTTCTCCAGCGGGATGAAAATATCGAAAGGCATCTTGCGGTTGTCGGGGAGAAGAAAGGCATAATTACGCGAAATCTCCACTGTCCCAACAAACGTATCCCTGGCTCTCTCCAGAATTTCCACCACCTCCCCTTCTGAGCGGGACCGCTGCTTCCGTGCAGGATAGACAAATACTTTGACCAGGTCGCCATCCAGGGCGGTTTTAAGATTGTTCCTTGCAATGAACACATCGTCGTCAGAATTTTCTGATACCAGGAAGGCATACCCGTGCTGGGTCATATCGAGGGTTCCTGTTTTATATCCTGCCCTGCTAAGCAGGCGATACCTGCCGGGTTCCACCTGTTCAAGCTGTTTCTTTCCTACCAGTTCATCAAGGGTCCTGGTAACAATGGCTTTTCTCTGTTTATCGTTGATGAAAAGCAGCTTCGAGATCTGCTTGTAGTTATATACCTTTTTTGGATTTCTTCCAAAAACTCCCATGATCAGTGCGGAGGCCTGGTCACGCGATAGTTTATCTTTACCTGTACGTTTGCTCTTCCCCATAATAATTTCATTTCCGGTAAGAGCTAAATTTACTAATTTTGTTCCATCATTCTGATTATCCGGCAATAGATATGACCAATAAGCTATTTATATACAATACCCTGACCAGGAAGAAAGAGCGGTTCGATCCCATCAATCCCCCGTTTGTTGGTCTCTATGCTTGCGGTCCCACAGTGTACGGCGATGCCCACCTGGGCCATGCCCGCCAGGCCATTACATTTGATGTGCTCTACAGGTACCTGCAGCACCTGGACTATAAGGTGAGGTATGTGCGTAACATTACCGATGTGGGTCATCTGGAAAATGATGCAGATGAGGGAGAGGATAAGATCCTGGTGAAGGCAAGGCTCGAATCGCTGGAGCCCATGGAGGTGGTACAGCACTACATGAACCGTTACCACCTGAATATGTCTTCACTGAATGTGCTGCCGCCCAGTATTGAACCGAGGGCCAGCGGACACATAATTGAGCAGCAGGAGCTGATCGGGAAAATCATGGATGCCGGGTACGCTTACGAGGTAAATGGTTCGGTCTATTTCGATGTAAGCGCCTACAATGAAAACCACCCCTACGGACAACTCTCCGGAAGGAAGGTCGAGGACCTGCTTTCCAATACCAGGGCATTGGACGGACAATCGGAAAAAAGGAATCCGCTCGACTTTGCCCTATGGAAAAAAGCCGATCCTGCCCACATCATGCGCTGGCCCTCCCGCTGGAGCGAAGGCTTCCCGGGCTGGCACCTTGAGTGCTCAGCCATGAGCACCAAGTACCTGGGCATGCAGTTTGATATTCATGGAGGAGGCATGGACCTGCTTTTTCCTCACCATGAGTGCGAAATTGCACAGAATGTGGCCGGATACGGAAAACCTTCAGTACGGTACTGGATGCACAACAACATGATCACCATCAATGGTCAGAAAATGGGCCGTTCCCTGGGAAACTTCATCACCCTTTACCAGCTTTTTGCGGGCGATCACAAGATGCTGGAACAAGCTTATGGCCCCATGACCATCAGGTTCTTTATTCTCCAGGCCCACTACCGGAGTACCCTCGATTTCTCCAATGAGGCAATGCAGGCTGCCGAGAAAGGATTCTTGCGCCTGATGAAAGCCATTGCACAACTTGATGTCCTGAAACCGGAAAGCACCACCACCATTGATGTGAATGGACTGGCCGACCGCTGCAACAGGGCCATGGAAGATGACATGAATACAGCCAAACTGATTGGTCACCTCTTAAGCGGGGTTACACAGATCAATAACCTGGCGGAAGGAAAGGAGACCATCACAGATACGGATCTGGAAACCTTAAAAAGCCTGTATCATTCCCTGGTATTCTCCGTACTTGGCCTCACCCTGCCGGAAGCCTCCGGCCAATCTGACAAAATCACCGGCGAGCTGATTGAGATGATCCTGCAGCTGAGAAACGATGCCAAGACAAACCTCGATTTTAATACTGCTGATCGCATCCGGGACAGGCTTTCTAACCTGGGAATCACCGTAAAGGACCGTAAAGATGGTGCCGATTGGGAAATCAACTGAAATTACCATCGGGAACCTGAAGCTGGGCGGTAATCAGCCTGTGCAGATTCAGTCCATGACCAATACCGACACCAATGATGTTGCGGCATCGGTGGATCAATGCATCCGGATGATCATAAAGGGTGCCACCCTGGTGCGTCTCACCACCCAGGGCAAAAGGGAAGTGAAGAATCTTGCCAGGATCCGTGCTGAGCTGAAGAAGGCAGGGTATGATACCCCCGTGGTGGCCGATATCCATTTCAAACCCGGGCTGGCGCTGGATGCTGCAAAAATCACCGATAAGATCCGGATCAATCCGGGCAACTACCTCAGGGGCTTAACACCGGATGCACTGCTCCCGGAGCTGCTGGAGACTTGCAGGGCTCACGGTACCGCCATCCGGATTGGGGTAAACCACGGCTCCCTGGACGAGTCTATATTGAACCGATATGGCAACACCCCGGAAGGGATGGCCGAATCGGCCATGCAATTTCTTCGTATTTGCAAAGATGCCTCCTTTGATAAAGTTGTGGTCTCTATGAAATCGAGCAACCCGAGGGTCATGGTACAATCGGTCCGCCTGCTGGTAAAAAAGATGAGCGGAGAGGGAATCTCATTTCCGCTCCACCTGGGGGTCACCGAAGCCGGGGATGGTCCCGAGGGCCGGATCAAATCGGCTGTGGGTATGGCTCCCCTCCTGCTGGAAGGAATGGGCGATACCATCAGAGTTTCACTTACAGAACCCCCGGAAGAGGAGATGCCTGTAGCTTCAGCCATCTCTGCTCTTTTCCCAAAACCCCGTCAACTACCCTACCATCCTTTCCGGGACCTTGCCTGGGATCCCTTCAGTTTTTCCAGGAGAATATCGATCCCTGTGGCGGGAATCGGAAATGGAACCAGGGTCAGGATCGTCAGCCAGCAAGCTCCCGATCCACTGGTGGACCTGACCCCTAACCACATTAAGAAACTGACTGTCCCTTATAAAGAGTGGTTACAGGATCCTTCCCTTCTTGACCAGGAAGACAAAATCTTATTGATCGAACAGGGTTCAAATACCCTCCATGAGATCAAGGCGCAATTGAACCACTTCTGTTCGCAGAACAGCCTTAGCCCTATTCTTTTTAAAACATCCAGTACCGCGGAGGACCCTGAAACCTTCCGGTTGCAGCTGGCGGGGGAACTGGGTTTCCTGCTGGTGGATGGTACCATGGACGGGGTATGGGTGGAAAATTCCAATTTCTCCCATACCATGGTGAATGAAACGGTGCTGATGATCTTACAGGCGGCAGGGGCTCGCATCAGTAAAACTGAATACATTGCCTGTCCCTCCTGCGGGCGCACCCATTTTGACATCCTCTCCCGTCTTAAGGAGATCCGTGGAGCAACCTCCCACCTCACCACTCTGAAAATCGGGGTGATGGGCTGCATCGTCAACGGACCGGGCGAAATGGCCGATGCAGATTACGGCTATGTGGGGGCCGGACCGGGCAGGGTAAGCATCTATAAGGGCAAACAGCCCATGCTTCGAAACATCCCGGAAAAAGAGTCTCTGGATGCCCTGATTGATTTAATAAAAAAGGAGGGCGACTGGGTAGATCCCTGACCGGTAACGCGGGTACCGGTCAAGCCTTGTCGAGCGAAAAGATAAAGCTAGTTCCCTGGTCCTCCCTGCTTCTCACAGTAATAGTCTGGTTATGCGCCTGGATGGTGTGCTTCACAATGGAGAGGCCCAGCCCGGTTCCTCCCGATTCACGCGAACGGCTTTTGTCCACCCGGTAAAACCGTTCAAAGATCCTGGGCAGGTTTCGCTCTTCAATCCCGATTCCGTTATCGGTGATATCCACCATGATATTCTCCCCTGTATCGATAAAACCAATGGTGGTCTTTCCCCCCTGCCGGCCATACTTGATGGTATTCCCGACCAGATTATCAACCACCTCCATGATCCTTTTCCGGTCTGCTTTCACCTTCACCGCTTTGCTGTAGTTCCCATCAAATCCAATTTTTATGTTTTTTTGTTTGGCCTGCATTTCCTGGTATTCAATGACCTCTTCAACCACTTTCACCAGGTTAAAGATTTCCAGTTTCAGTTTAAACTCTCCCGATTCGAGCCTGGCAATGGAATCCAGGTCCTCCACAATGCTTATGAGTCTGTTGGTACTGCGCTCCGCTCTTTTCAGATAGAGCGTATTGATGTTGGCATCCTTCATGCCGCCGTCGAGGAGGGTAAGAATATATCCCTGGATATTGAAGATGGGCGTTTTAAGTTCATGGGAGACATTTCCCAGGAAATCTTTCCGGTACTTTTCCATCTGTTTCAGTTTCCTGATCTCTTTCCACTGGTTCTCGGCCCACACTTTTACCTCTCTTTTCAGATCGTCGACCACATCTCCTTTGTCAATTTTGTCCCGGATCGATTTTTGCGACATGGTGTAGCTGTGAATCGATTTAAAGATCGGATCGATCCTGAATGTTACAAACCTGATAAAAAAGAGCCTGACAATCAGGAATATACCTGGTATCCCTACAACAACCAGCACCACGTATTTGATGAAGGGGCGCTTAAAAATAGCCAGTTCATCGATCGCCAGCAAAAGCAACGCGAATACAATCACTACCAGGGTAATCCACAGTGAATATGATCTTGCACTCTTCATAGGCTGCTTTAAGTTTCTGGTATATCAGCACAATCTACCACCTGGAAAACGGGGTCTCCACATGAAAGAAAAAGCCATGTTCCCCGTACCGGTTGATGGCATAATCGATCCTGAAAACCTGATCGTAGTAAGTTACTAAATCAATTCCTGCCCCTGCAGAAAACTGCCAGTTGTTTACCATGGTGTTGGTGGGATCGGGAAAATCGTAATTCACATACCCGGCATCTGCAAAAACATTGAAATAGAGCGCATAATGAATTTTATTGAACTGTTTCATCCCAATCAGGGGAAGGGTGTAAGTGGAGGGTTTGATCACCTGAATCTTCAGGTTGTACTTGGAAATTACATAGTCCGATCCATCAATTACGTAGGGTTCGTATCCACTCAGGAATTCATGATATCCCAGGCCCTGGTTTAGTATATGTGGCATGTATTTTTCAGAAGAGTACCTGAACTTGGAGGCATTGTAGAAATAGAGCCTGTTTGCCAGTTTCTGGTGATACATCATCACTCCGGTCATCCAGAATGCAGGAAATGCATAGTCTGGTATCAGTCCCAGTCCAAGCTGCTCGGCCTTGATTTTAACAAAGAAACCCTCCAGGGGATAGATCTTTGAGTCCCTGATGTCATAAATGAATTTGTATGCCAGGGAAAAAAAATTCATTCTGGTGTCGCCTCCTCCCAGGTAATTGGAATTGACGATGGCCACGGAATCCGATACCTGGTAATCGAAATACTGAAACTCCATGGAATGGGTGGTGTAGTGTTTCCGCCTGTAAATATATTTGGCAAAGGTGTTGAACCTGATCTGCGCCGGAGTGTCCTGGGGCCGATACTCCACCGGCATGTTGTGCCGGGTAGCGATGTACGCCTCGTTCTGGTGAGTTATATTGAAACCTGTCGACGCTCCGTGACGCTGGTTCTTCCCCAGGTTTGGGACAGAGTAGGCAAGGGAGTACTCCTTGATATACCCCAGCCTGATTTTCGCGATAAGCTGTTCGTTCCTCCCCCTGAAATTGCTCCACTTCAACCAGGCTCCATAATTGATTTTATCCCAGTCTTTGTTCTCAATGAAAGTGCTGAAATTCCTGTCGGCATACTCAAGGATCGGAACCGGCCATATATACCAGCGCTCAGTTACTGTAATATTCACATCTATTCGGTTCTCTTCTGAATGTGTGATCGCAAAATGTACGAAATTGAACAGGGCCAGGTTGAGCAGGTTGTCTTTGCTTCTCTGTATTGAAGGCAAAAGCTCCATTTTCAATACAGTATCGCCAACGGAAAACACCAGTTCCCTCAGAATCACATGTTTGCGTGTAACATCATTGCCCTGGACCTGAATATCGTTTATGACCAGCTTATCATCGGTAATCACCAGGGTTTCCTGAGCCAGAATATCTGACACATGACCCAGCAGAAAACAGACCATCATCACTTTTAACGCCTTTGCCATATGCATCATGCTCAGGGATGCAAGGTAATAAAATATTTAAACGTACTTTTGGAGATAAAAGTCGTGCTATGAGAGTAATAATCCTTGTTTCCTTCCTTTTCATCCTGCTTTTGCCGGTAGCCGGACAACACCATATTCATCCCGTAAGTAAGCCATTCGGACAGTTAAAAGTCAGCGGCAACATCCACCTTAAGCTGGTGGTTTCCGATACCGCGTTCCTGGAGTTTGAAACGGAGGAATTCCCTGAATCGCTGAGCGTTGAACAGGATAAAAATAAACTTACGCTAAGAACCAAAACAGAATTAAAGCAGACCCCGGCCATCATGGTCAAACTGCACCTTACCTCTCTGACCGGACTTGAAATAAGCCGGGGGGCTATTGTTCAAACAGCCGATACTCTTCAGTCTGACATCCTGTCTCTGAAAGTAGAAACAGGGGGCAAGGCAGAATTTGCTGTGGCGACCGATTCTCTGAGTGCCCGGGTAAACCAGGGTGCCGATATTATTCTGAAAGGTACCACCCGGAGCCTCCAGGTAAATGCCAACACCGTGGGAAACTTCCTGGCCTATGAGCTTCTGGCTGTAAATGCCTGGGTAAAAGCTGCCACCGGTGCCCAGGTGAAAGTAAACACAACACAGCTGCTGAATGCCAATGCTTCCGGTAAAGCATTTATCGGCTACCTGGGTGAGCCGGCGAAGAAAGAGTTCAAAACCAGTATTGGAGGAGAGATTACCCCACAGACTGAATAAGTGCAGTCGCCAGTTTTAAATCGGCAGGGGTAGTGATCTTAATGTTTTCCCTATTCCCTTCCACAAGCTTTACTTCACCAAATTGTGATTCATACACCGATGCATCATCGGTGTATGCCGGATCGGTGTACTGATTGTAGGCCTGTTTTATCAATCCGGACTGAAAAACCTGCGGTGTTTGTACCCTTCGGAGTTTTGTCCGATCCATCCCGACCGAGCCTCCCTGAGTGTCAACCATCCTGACCGAATCATCCAATTCAATTACAGGGACTCCGCTGCCCCACCTGACTGCAGCAGAGTAGCTGCGCTCCAGGGTTCTCAGGCTCACCAACGGCCTTACAGCATCGTGAATTCCCACAACCATCCCCTCTTCCACATGGTTCAGCCCGCTTTTTACAGAATCATACCTGCTTGCTCCTCCGGTGGCCAAGGTGATCCCCGATAGTAGTTGGTATTTATCACTTATGGCATCCCAGTATTCCCGGCGTGAGGAGGCCATCACCACCACCACTTCCATGCGGGGATCAAACTGCAGGAACTTCTCCAGCGCATGGACAATCAGGGGTTTTCCGGCAAGTTCCAGGTACTGTTTTGGAACCTCACCTCCCATGCGGATGCCCGATCCTCCTGCCACAATGACTGCTGCTCTTCTCATTTGAAATAACTATCAATCAGTTCCATAATCGTGGTTCTGTCCAGCGGTTTGGTAACAAAGTGATTACATCCTGCCAGCAGGCTCTCTTCCTTCTCTTCGGCCATTACAAAGGCTGTTTGAGCAATAATCGGCACCTCTTCATTAAAGACTCTAATAAGCCGGACCGCTTCAATGCCGTTCATTTCAGGCATTTTAATATCCATCAGAATAGCGTCGGGAACCAGTTTCCGGCTTAGCTCCACTACCTCATGTCCATTCCTGGCCCTGTGAATGGATGCTCCTGTCTGCCTCAGCATCTCTCTGATAAAAAGCCAGTTCAACTCCTCATCCTCAGCCACAAGGATCTCTTTGTTGCTCCAGTTGTAGGTTTTATTAGAAATCAATACCCTTGTATCTTCTACTGGCTCCTCAACCACCAGAGGCAGGTTAAAATAGAATGTAGTTCCCTCCCCCACCACTGATTCAACCCACATTTCTCCACCCATCAGGTTCGCCAGGCTCTTGGAGATGGGCAATCCCAAACCGGTGCCGGAAGGCTGCAATGACCACTCCTGGTTCACCTGTCCGAATCTGTCAAATATGAGTTTGATCTTATTGTTTGGAATGCCTACGCCGGTGTCACTCACAAAGAATTCAATGTACCTGTTATGCTGCAGGGTGTATCCAAAGTTGATATGGCCCTCCTTGGTAAACTTGATAGCGTTCCCTATTATATTGTTGAATATCTGGCTCAACCTGAAGTCGTCGGTAACAATGGTGAAATCATTGGAGTCATTCCCTTTCTTCAGGTTAAATGCCACCTTTTTCTGTCCGGGTGCATCTCCCCTGATGCGATGAAAAAAGGAGGAATAGATCTCATCAAGAATTTCGTTGATCCTGACAGGTTTATTGGATATTTTTAACTGCTCCGATTCTATTTTCGAAATATCAATGATGTCATCAATGATGTTCAGCAATTGTTGGGACGAATGATCAATGTGCTTTAAATAGAGATCTCTCATATCTTCGCTCAGTTCGGAGTCTCTCAACAGGTTTGCAAAACCGAGGATTCCGTTCATGGGGGTCCTGATCTCATGGGACATGTTGGCCAGAAAAGAGGTCTTCAGCCGGTCCGACTCCTTGGCCCGGTCCCTCGCCTCCTTGAGCTCGTTTTCAATCTTCATCAGGTCGGAAACGTCTTTAAATATTCCAATGATCATGGTGATCACACCCCGCTCATCCCTGATGGGAATTTTATTCTTCTCCAACCAGAATCCTTCGACCCCTTCATCTTCAAAATAGATAATCTTATTAACGATGGGATTCCCGGTCTCAATGATGGTGCGGTCCTCCTCTTTCATCTTTCTGGCCACACGCTTTGAAAAGAACTCCTTATTGGTTTTGCCAATGGCTAATCCTGGTTCGTCGATCCGAAGAAGCTTGGCCATCATCCGGTTTACCCTAATGTACCTGTCGTGCCTGTCGGTAAAAAATATACAGAACGGGAGGCTTTCAAGAAGCACTTCCAGGGTTTCTCTTTCGCGGTGCAGAGCCTGTAGTGAACCTGAAAGATTGGTAATATCCTCCTGGTAACCTCCTGTACCAATAATTTGTCCGTGGCTATCGATCACCGGGAAGTGTACCGACTTAATAAATCTCTTCTCCCTGGAATAAGTGGATTCCCTGATTTTTCCGGTTTTAAGCACATCCCGTTCCTCCTCTTCACCCTCTCTGGCATCCTCTTCATTCTGCACCTCCCGGCTTCCCCTGCCAATCACATCTTTTGCCTCTTTGCCCAGGAGGGCCAACAGCATTTCATTGACCTGGTTAAAGTTTCCATTCTTATCCTTAAACCAGGAAGCAAAAGGCAGGGCCTCCATTAAAGCCCTTAACTGGGAATCAAGCCTGTCACTCATTATCCTCCAAGGGTGCTAAAACCCGCAGGTATCTGTTTCTCTTTAGGTGTAATGCTCAGCAGGGGGACCGGAGTGCTTTTTACCATCTGCTGAGCATAGCTGCCCAGGAAAACATTCCATTTATCTATGGCGCTGGACATGATAGTGATCAGGTCTGCATCCACAGCTTCGCTGTAATTACAGGTCAGGCTGGGAAGACTCTCACCCACCAGGTTTTTCTTAGTGGTCTTCAGCCCCCGGGTATCAAAATAGTTCATTACCTGATTTGAATACGATTCAAGTCTCTCCAGATCGCGCTTGTTCTTATG
The DNA here is from genome assembly GCA_023137255.1 of Bacteroidales bacterium. Lineage (GTDB taxonomy): Bacteria > Bacteroidota > Bacteroidia > Bacteroidales. The sequence continues at coordinate 11,118 of JAGLPR010000038.1, forward strand.
GGTGGAGATGGATACAACATGCAGTTCTGCCCCAAAAAGCTCAGCAATGTCTGCTACCATGGGGGCCTTTTGCCTGGTATCGAGGTGTAGCTTTATGGGAACCACAATTTTTCGGATCTCCTCCGGGACTACGGTTCGCACCGTAAATACAGGTTGTTCTGTGGCTGCCATAATCTTCAATGCATTGCTCCCGATAAACAACTCTTCAAAACCCGAAGCTCCGTGGGTGGACGCAGATACCACTGCATTCTTGTAGGAGTTCACCTGGTTCACTACCTCCCTGTATATCTTACCCTTCTTAATGATGTACCTTAGTTTGGAATTATTGCCAAGCCTGGGTTCGTGTTCTTTCATCAGCTTTTTGAAATGGGCCTCAGCATACTTTTGCTCCAGCTCCACCACACTGGGTTGAAAGTTGGAGCTGTTAGACAAAACGTAGACCATTTGTATGTTCACGTTTTTCCTTTTTGAAAAAAGAATAGCCCACTCAAGTCCCTTCAACGAATCCACCGAAAAATCAATGGGTACAACGAAATTAGTCATGACGTCTGTTTTGGTTCTCACAGCTAATTTAACCAAATCGGCTTAGAATTATTACTTTTGTTACAATAATCAATACACCGCAAACATATGGCCCTGGAAGTTGTACTTGGAATTGATATCGGAGGAACATTCACCAAAATCGGACTTGTAGACAGGTCGGGATTCATCCATTTCGAAGATGAGATCAGTACAAGAGGATATGAGACCATTGAGGAATTTATCGTGGCGCTACATACCCATGTAATGAAGAGTCTTGAGACTCTTGAATCCACATTTCTGCTGCTGGGGATTGGTGTAGGAGCGCCAAACGGTAATTACTATTCAGGTTCCATTGAAAATGCCCCCAACCTCGCATGGAAAGGTAAAATCGAATTTGTGAAGCTGATGGAACATCAGTTCCACCTTCCCGTCGTGGTAACCAACGATGCCAACGCTGCCGCCCTGGGTGAGATGCTCTTTGGGGATGCAGGTGACCTGAAGAATTTTGTGATGATTACTCTGGGAACCGGGCTGGGTAGCGGACTGGTGGTGAACGGCGATATTATTTATGGTCACGATGGATTTGCCGGAGAGTTGGGACATGTGCTGGTGTACGACCATGGCAGGCAGTGCGGGTGTGGTAAAAGAGGGTGCCTTGAAGCTTATGTTTCAGCCACCGGTATCAAGCGAACTGTATATGAATTGCTTGCAGAGGAAAACGAAGACAGCGAGATCCGGAAGATCCCGTTTTCCAAACTGAAACCCAAGCTGATCACTGCGCTGGCCGAATCGGGCGATCCTATTGCCATCAAAGCTTTTGAGAGGACCGGATACCTTCTGGGCAGGGCGCTGGCCGATACTGTAGCCCATATCAGTCCTGCAAGGATTTTTCTATTCGGGGGACTGGCCAAGGCGGGGAAATGGATTATTGAACCTGCGAAAAAAAGCATGGAAGAGCACCTCCTTCCCATCTACCGGGATAAGATCGACATTGTGCCTTCCGCACTACTCAAGAAGAATATTGCTGTGCTGGGTGCGGCCGCGCTGATCTGGAAGGGGCTCGACAACAAGAGTAAACCATGCCAAGACCAGGAGTAAGCTCTCCTATTTTTCCAGCGTCATGGTCACATCGTGATCCCAGTTGGACCTGACCTTAATTGTTGCCGGGAGTAATTCAGCCGGCTCAGGCTGCACTTTCTTTAGGTAATTCCCGGTATCCCACCTGCCGTTATTGTTGAGATCGTGAATAAATTTGAAGGAATACTCACGTGGCACAAGGTATGGGAAAACATATTGTCCATCAGCATCCACCTCCATTACCGAGATTACCTTCTGTTTGTTTAACAGCTGTACCAGTACCCGGTGATTTACATTTTCAAGGCTTAGCAGGATCTGACCGTAAAATTCTGTATCACGCGTTTTAAAAGAGATATCAATGGTATCATGTTCTATGGGATAGATGCTGGCAATGGCCCCCGGAAATATCTTCATTTTGTAAGCAGCGTCAGATTCCCAGGTGGCCGAGAGTTTTACCCGGTTCAACAGAATTGAATCAGCCTCCGCACTGAATGGAACCGGCACCTCCACCGAATCCGGGATGTGGTAGAGAGTGATGAGGGAGTCGGTGACCTTTTCAAGCGGAAAATCAAGGTTCAGGCTAAGGTCGCGATGCAGATCCTGGAACCCCCCATTACGAATGGTCGAAACCGTCAGCATCTCTACAGGTTCGCTGTCACTCTTTTTCTTTTTCTTGCTACTCTTTTCATGATAGGTAAAGACCAGGGTATCGCCCACTGCCATGTACTGGTCGCTTGTGTCCTTGACTGTATACTTTAGCGATACGCTGAGTGAATCCATTTTGTAGTGAGCCGAATCGATTATCCATAGGGTCAGACTGTCTCTTCGGTCAGAAAAATACTCCAGAAACCTGATCTCCTCACTACCGCGTTGTATAAAATCATATTCAAATGTATCGGTCAGGGGCAAGGCAAATACCATCTGGAGCTTCCTTTTGTCTTCCCTGGTATAGTCAAATATATACTGAATCTCTGAGGCTTCTGTAAAAAGCATCAGGTCGATATAAATGGAGTTGAGATCGGGACCTGTGGCGGGGATGGTATCTGAAGCTGTGGCAATTGAATCCACAAGTATCAACATGGTATCAACATGCATCAACAGGGTATCCACAGGCATCCCGGTTGAATCCGGTGCCTCAATCCCCAGCAATTGCCTGACAAAATCGGTGTTGACCGTCAGGCTGGTATCAAGAAATGCAATCTCTTCTGAGGGGAGATCAAACAGGAAGTTGTTGTTTCCATCCTTGAGGGCGAATATTTTATATTCATCGGGGCGCAGATTATTCACACTAAAAACCCCGCTGTCGTTGGACCTGCCTACATAGAGGGGGATCTCGGTAAGCGGGACCGAATCCCTCAGGTCGGAGTAGAGCATGATGGAGATCGGTTCCTTGGGTTTTTCCAGGGTTTCGGCATATTTCAGTGTTCCCTTTATCGACATTGAATCGAGTACATCACCGGTCGAAAATACATATTCAAAGTTCTGAAGCTTGTTTCCCTCATGCAGATCTTTGATGGCATCGCCAAAGTTGAATGTATATGTAGTGTTTTCTTTCAGCAACTCCTCAAATTCGATGATCAGGGTCCTCTTTCTCAGTTTCACCTCCGGATTCTTCTCCATGGGTGGGGAGACAATCAATTCCTGGTTCACATTGTCCAGTACTATGTACTCATCGAAAGTGATCAGTATTTTTTTCTCCTCAAACCGGGTTGAATAGTTGGGAGGATCGCTCTCCAGCACTTGTGGCGGATCCTCATCGCGCGGACCCCCGGAAGGAGAACCCTGCTGGGCGCAGCTCAGGCAAAAACCTGCAAAAAGAAGAAAACAGATGTACTTATGCAACACGCTTTGTTCAATTTAGTGCAAACATACAAAGATATATGCTTCAGGGGAAACCCCCGGAATGTTATTATATTTGTAGCTTAATCAATAAACCTATGCCCTGTTATGATCTTTGATGCCATCACCTGGAACGTAGATCCCGAAATATTCAACATCGGCCAACTGAGCATCCGCTGGTATGGATTGCTTTTTGCTTCTGCATTTCTTTCCGGATATATTGTCTTTACCAGGTTCCTCGCCACCGAAAGGCTGACCTCCGAAATGCTGGACCAATTGCTGATATATATTGCTGTGGGTACTGTTCTTGGTGCACGGCTGGGACACTGTTTCTTTTATGAGCCCGATTACTTCCTGAAGAATCCGCTGGAGATACTAAAAATCTGGAAAGGGGGACTGGCCAGTCACGGAGCAGCCATCGGTATACTGCTGTCGCTTTGGCTCTATATCAGGAAGCATAAACTCTCCTTTCTCTGGCTCATTGACCGCATTGTAATCGTGGTGGCTCTGGGTGGGGCATTCATCAGGCTGGGTAACCTGTTCAATTCTGAGATATACGGACTACCCACCGAACTTCCCTGGGGTTTCGAATTTGTAAGGGATAAACTATACGACTCAAACACAGGTGCATTGCTTCCTACTGTGGCCAGGCACCCCACCCAACTCTATGAGGCCCTCAGTTACATCCTGATTTTTGTGGTTCTCTTTATTTTCTATCGCAAACGATATCTGAAGGTGAGGGATGGATTTATCTTTGGAGTATTTATGATCCTGCTGTTTTCGGCCCGTTTTTTCATCGAATTTGTGAAAAATGATCAGGTGGCCTTCGAGGCGGGGATGCAGTTCAATATGGGACAATTGTTGAGTTTGCCATTTATTTTTGCCGGGGTGGTGATGATCCTTCTGACCAGGAAGTGGCCCAAATACTTTTCCAAGGAACCCATTCCCAAATCTCCGAAGAAGGGACGAAAAGCCAGTTAAATATTTGCATTGATGGAAGCTGGGAACTTTTGGTTTGCGTTCGGACTCACCATGTTTGCCGGATTATCAACCGGGATAGGGAGTGCCCTGGCCTTTTTTACCAATAGCACCAAGCCCCGGTTCCTTTCGGTAAGCCTTGGTTTTTCAGCAGGGGTAATGATCTATGTTTCATTTTTTGAGATCCTTCAAAAAGCCAGGGAATCACTGGTTCCCGGTTATGGCGAAAAACTGGCGGCATGGTATGCGGTGCTTGCTTTTTTCGTAGGAATACTGATCATTGCCCTGATTGACCGCCTGATTCCATCCCAGGAGAATCCGCACGAAATCAAAAGGGTGGAGGATGTGGCAAGGAACGGATATAAAGATCCCAAGCTGGTCCGGATGGGTCTCTTTACAGCTCTTGCCATAGCCATTCACAATTTCCCTGAAGGCATTGCTACATTTATGGCCGGAATGAGCGATACCAGCATCGCCATCCCCATTGCAGTGGCCATCGCTATTCACAATATTCCTGAAGGAATTGCTGTTTCGGTTCCCATCTCCTATGGAACAGGGAGCAAAAAAAGAGGATTCTATCTCTCTTTCTTGTCCGGACTGGCCGAACCTGTAGGCGCCCTGATCGCCTGGTTTATCCTGATGCCGTTCCTGAATGACAACCTTTTTGGTTTTATCTTTGCAGGTGTGGCTGGGATCATGGTTTTTATCTCCATCGACGAGCTGTTACCCACCGCCAGAGAGTATGGATTTCACCACCATGCAGTATATGGATTTGTGGCTGGAATGGCTGTCATGGCTTTAAGCCTCCTGTTATTTATCTAAATGTCTAAGCCCAAACATACACACAAAGGCAGGCACCGGCACCCGGTGAATGAAAAGAATCTGCTGGCAGCCACCTTCCTGAACCTGGTGATAGCCATCGTCGAATTTGCCGGTGGCATCCTTTCGGGCAGCCTGGCCCTTTTTTCAGATGCATTACACAACCTGAGCGATGCATTTGCCACCTTTATCGCCTATATGGCCACCCTGATCGGCAAGCGGGAGGCCGACCAGAACAAGACCTTCGGGTACAAACGTATAGAGATCCTGGCAGCCCTGATCAATGCGGTGATCCTGATTGTCATAAGCGCCTTCCTGCTGAAAGAGGCCTGGCACCGTTGGCACCATCCTGCTCCCATCAACTCCCTGATCATGCTGGTGGTGGCAATGATCGGATTGCTGGCCAATATTTTTGCTCTAATCATTCTCAAAAGAGATGCAAGAAAAAGCATCAATGTGAAAGCTGCCTATGTGCACCTGATCGGGGACAGCCTCTCTTCAGTGGTGGTGATTATTGGCGGGGTGCTGATTACCCTCTTCGATATCTACTGGATCGATCCGCTTATCACCCTGGTCATCTCACTCTACATCATCCGGTCGGGTTATATCATCCTCAAAGATTCGGTAAACATCCTGATGCAGTCGGCCCCCGACCATCTGGACCTTCCCTCCATTAAAACCCGGGTTGAACTGATGCCCGAGGTACTGAACATCCATCACATGCATGCCTGGATGCTCACCGACCGGGAGATCCACCTGGAAGCTCATGTGGAGTTGAACAGCGACCTGAAGCTGAGCCAGGTGAAAACCATCCAGCGCGATATCGAGCAGTTGCTAAAGAATGGATTCAGGGTACACCATGTCACCCTGCAGTTTGAATACAAAACGAACCACGCCCCAAACCTGATTCATACGAATACCGGGTAAATGACAAGGGAACAAAAGATCATACGGGCATCCTGGTGGGCCATTGGCGGCAATGCCCTGCTGGCTTTTCTGAAACTGGCCGCCGGTTTTATTTCCGGTAGTTTTGTAGTGATCGCCGATGGAATCGATTCTGTTTCAGACATCGCCTCGTCCCTGGTGGTTCTGCTGGCTGCCAGGATCATAGCCAAACCGCCCAATGTCAAATTTCCCTACGGGTATAAAAAGGCTGATACCGTGGCCACGAAGGTGCTCTCATTTGTTATCTTCTTTGCAGGGGCCCAGCTGGCTTACTCCACAGTTCGTGTCCTGATCTCAGGAACCGGAATCGCTTTACCCGGCACTCTGGCCATTTGGGTCACTCTGGTCTCCATTTTTGGAAAAGTGTGTCTGTCGGTGTTGCTTTTCAAAACCGGAAAAAAGGTGGAGAGCACCATGCTTATTGCCAACGCGAGGAACATGCGCAATGACATTCTTCTCTCCCTGAGTGTGTTGATCAGCCTGCTCTTTACACTGGTGCTGAAGGAGCCTGTGATCGACCGCGTCATTGCTCTTCTTATCAGTATTTTTATTATGTATGAGGGATTCCGGATCTTTATGAAATCAAACATCGACCTGATGGATGGTATCGATAATACTGAAGTTTACAGTCGTCTGTTTGAATCGATTCATTCGGTAGAGGGAGCCCTCCATCCCCACCGGGTACGTGCCCGTAAAATTGGCCACTATTACATGGTAAACCTCGATATCGAGGTGGACCCCAACCTTTCGGTGAAAGAGGCCCATGACATTGCCAAGAACGTGGAGAACAGCATTAAGTCGAACATAAGAAATATCTATGATGTTATGGTTCATGTGGAACCCCTTGGAAACAGCGAGGAAGAGGAATACGGCATTACTGAAAAGGATATCCGCTTACAAAGAAAATAGAGATGATCACCAGGCAATTACCCATGTACCGGGTGGTAACAGATCACCCGCAGCTGCTTCCCCTTTTTCCCCGGTTCAACCTGAAGCTGGGATTTGGCGAAAAGAGTGTGGAACAGGTGTGTAAAGATCACGGAGTCAACGTTGATTTTTTCCTGGAAATTGCCAACGCCTATCTCGACGAATTATATGTGCCTGGTGAGGGTCTCTCTTTTTTTTCGCTTGGAACGGTGGTCAACTATATCCTCTCCACCCACAACTACTACATGGATATTGCCCTGCCCGGGGTGGAGGAGAAAATTCACCTGTTGATGGACGGGTCTGCTCTTTCTGAGAAGGAGATCGCATTGGTGACTGGTTTTTTCAACGACTACAAAAAGGATTTTCTGGCACATATATCCCAGGAGGATCAGCACATCCTTCCCTATGTTTTAGAGCTGGAAAGACAATCCACACTGGAGCGGACAGACCCCGAATTTCTTCAGAAACTCCGTTCCTATTCCATCCGGGAATTCGAAAAAGAGCATGACCGGCTGGAAACCAGCCTGGAGCATCTCTCCACCCTGATTATTAAATACCTGCCCCCTTTCGACGATCTGCAATTGTGCCACCAGGTACTAAACGATCTTGCAGCCCTGGTAAAGGATCTTGTAGATCATGCCGACGTGGAAGATAAAGTGCTTATACCCAGGGTTGCCGAACTTGAAGAAAAATTACTTAATACTCCATTCCCCGGATGAGAAGGTCGGGATTCATACTGGCTATCGATTCATACCTGGTCCGCAAGGGCATGGTTTCCATACTGAACCGCATGAACGGAATCGCGATCCTGAAAGAGTTCGGGACCGCCGAACCGCTGATCAGTTACCTCAAAAACCAGTCGGTCGACTTCATCATCATCAGTCAGTCGATCTTTGATAATTCGGCGGATCTTTTCATAAATTACCCCGGGCTGCTCGAAAAAACCATTCTTCTCAAAGAGGGGCACTCCGGAAAGGAGACTCCGGGCGATTCAAACATACAGGCCTACACCTCCATCCACCTGATGGAGGAGAAAGAAAAGATTGTTTGGAAAATCCGGGGCCTGCTGGATCAAAATGCCCCTAAAAAAATTGAGGTTCACACCGCTGAACTCTCTCCCCGTGAAACCACCATAATCAGGCTGGTCTCCATGGGCCTTACGAACAGGCAGATTGCCGATAAGCTTTTCCTCTCGGCACATACGGTGATGACCCACCGAAAAAACATAAGCGGCAAGCTGGGGATCAAATCTGTATCCGGACTCACAGTTTATGCCATTGTAAATAACATCATTACCATTGAAGAAGTGACCTCAAAACCTGCGCAGTAATGTGTATATTTGTTAAAACTTAATCCATAGATCATGACTGAAAATAAATCCAATACGGGTGTATTATACGGGGTGCTTGGCCTGCTGGTGGTGATCCTGGCCATCGCCGTATACTTGTTGTTAGATACCAGGAAAAACCTGAACCTGGTTTCGGCCGACCTGGCTGAAAAAACAGAGTTTTTCCTAATTGAAAAGGATTCCCTGGAGGGAGAATTGCGCAACATCTACTTCCGCTACGATACCCTGGAAACCAGCAACCTGGAGCTTCAGGTAGAGATGCAACAGCAGCAGGAGAAGATCGACAAGCTGATCTCCATCCAGGCTAATGATGCCTATAAGATTAAAATGTACCGGCGTGAAATGGAAACCATTCGTTCAGTGTTGAGAAGCTACATCGTACAGATCGATTCGCTGAACCTGATGAACCAGGAGCTAATGGCTGAAAATAAGCAGTTGAAAAATACCGAACGCCGTCTCACCACAGAGAAGGAGCAGCTGGAGAAGGACAAAACCCAGCTGGAAGAGATCAAGGACCTGGCCTCCACCCTCAAGGCCTCTCAGATCAACCTGGTATTGCTTAACAAACGTGACAAAAAGACTGAAAAGATCCGAACCACGGTGAAAGTGCGAGTCGATTTTGTGCTCAGGGCCAACCAGGTAACTCCGGCCGGAGAGAAACATATCACCCTTCGAATTGTCCGGCCCGATATGGTGGTTTTGGGTTCGCCCGAACTGGAGATGGTGGAATTCGGGGGAGATCAGATCCCGGTCTCCTCCTCCCGCACCATCAATTACGAAAACGAGGACCTGCCGATTTCTATCTTCTGGACCAACGACGGGGAGATTGTTCCCGGTGAACATCTCGTGGAGCTTCATTCAGAAGGAAAAATGATCGGTTATTCATCATTCGTATTAAAATAACAGATTCTTCCCCGCATGAACATTGGTATTATAATCGGAAGGATCGGTGGAGTGGACGGTGTAGCACTGGAAACAGAGAAATGGATTGATGTACTCAAAACGATGAGTCATCGTGTCTACACTTTGTCGGGGCAATTTCAGGAGCGTCCCATGGATCCCGAAACAGAGACCCTGGTTCCCGAAATGTCCTTCTTTTCCCCGGAAAGTTTCTGGAGCCAGAAAAAAGCCTTTTTTTACCCTGAAACCAATCCTCAGGAGTTAATTGAGCATCTGAACCTCTATTCAAAGGTGATCTATAAAAAGATCATTCACTGGATCGGGGAGAAAAAGATTGATCTGCTTATTTCGGAAAATGCCTCCGCCCTTCCCTCCCACCTCGAAATGGGCATGGCCATCAACAAAGCAGTACACAAAACCGGTATTCCCACCATTACTCATGACCATGATTTTGCCTGGGAGCGGGGCGACCGGTACTTCTCTCCCCACAAAATGATCAATGATTTCGTGGAAGAGATATTTCCATTGCGCTCTCCCAATTCAGTACATGCTGTAATCAACACCCATGCAGTCAATACATTAAAGGAACGGTTCGGCCGCGTATCGGTCAACGTTCCCAATGTGATGAATTTCAATCACTCTTTTGGGGTTCAGAACCAGAAAAATGCTTACCTGGCCAGACACATGGGCTTCAGCAAGCAGGACCTTTTCCTCTTCCAGATCACTCGAATTGTGCGAAGAAAAGGGATTGAATCGGCCATTAGTCTTTTGCATAAGCTGAGCGATAAGAGGGTGAAGCTAATTATTACCGGGAACTACGCAGACGATGCAGGTAGTTCCTATTACAACGAACTGGTGAACCAGATCCATGAGCTGAAACTGGGCGAACAGGTCAGTTTTGCCTATGACCTTTTCCACAACAAGGGCCTTTCCAATAGAAACGGAGATGTACGTTTCTCTCTGTCAGATGCTTATGCCAGGGCCACTGCCTGCACCTATTTCAGCACCTATGAGGGGTTTGGAAATGCATTCGTAGAGGCGGTTCTGGCCAGACGGCCTATATTTGTTAATAACTATGAGCCTGTTTATCAGCCCGATATAGGCAGCAAAGGGTTCCGGACTGTAATGATTGAAAATGGCGAGCTGACAGACGACAGTGTGAAGCAAATGGCGGAGATAATCTACAATCCTCAGCTGGCTGAAGAGATTACAGATTACAATTTTGAACTGGGGAAAAAATACTTCAGTTACGATACTCTTCATGAAAAACTTGAGTTGCTGATCGGCATGGCCATCTCGGCAGCCGGTGCTTAATCCACAAACAACTCCCTGAGGATGTGATCGGTGATCAGCCACCTGTCTGGGTGAATGGCGATCCTGTCATCCGTGTGATAGAGAGAACCACTCTCAAGGAAGGGTCTGGCCCTGTTTTCGAAATGTTCCAGGTACCTCTTTCCGTACTGCAGTTCCATATGAACGGGATCGCATCCCCACCTGGTCCGCAACGAAGTAATCAGGTAATCGTGGTACTGTTCATCCGTGGTGAGGTGTTCCGTTTCGCTGATCTCCTCTCCCCCGGCAACTCCTTCCAGGTACCCCTTCAAAGAGGATAGGTTCCAGCTCCTTCTTTTTCCGTCATAGGAGTGGGCCGATGGGCCGAAACCCTGGTATGATTTTCCGGACCAATAGATCATGTTGTGCTCCGACATCCGGCCAGTCAGTCCAAAATTGGATAGTTCATAATGCTCAAATCCGGCCGGCAGCAGCTTTTCTCTCAGCTTCCTGTATTGCTTCACACTCTCCTCCTCGTGAACAGAAACCAAACTTCCCTTTTTTCGCCAGTGATCAAATACGGTGCCCGGTTCAAAAGTCAGGTGATAAGCAGAAAGGTGTGAAACCGGCAGCGATAGGGCCTTTTCAATGTTTTCTTCCCACTCTCCGGTGATCTGTCCGGGAATTCCGTAGATTAAGTCGATGCTTATATTCCCGAACCCTGAAGAGGCTGCCAGTTGCACAGAATCTTCTGCCTGCCTGGCATTGTGTGATCTGCGCATGATTTCAAGGTCTCTGTCCTGAAAAGATTGGATGCCTATACTCAGCCGGTTAAATCCGGTGCTTTTCAAATATTTAAGACGCCCCGGCTCCAGGTCATCGGGATTGCATTCTATGGTCCACTCAGGACCCTCACGAAATGAGTGAAAGCGGGAAACAGCCGACACAATCTTCTCCAGGTGAGCCTCGGTGAGCAGAGAGGGGGTTCCCCCGCCCAGGTAAAGGGTGTCCAGCTCCGTTCCGCCATTTTCTCTGCTTCTGCGGGTAATCTCTTCCACCAGCCGCTCCACATATTCATCCATGTATCGAAGACTCACAGAGAAAAAAAAATCACAATACCTGCAGGCTTGCCTGCAAAATGGAATATGGATATAGATGCCCTGCATGTGTCAGTAGCCGGTCACTCCTTTACTTGTTGATAAACCCGATAATGGCATTGGATACCGCCCTTGGTTCAGGGGGAAGGGCATACACATCTTTTTCATACCCGCTATTGTAGGGAGATATATTCAATATTTTATCACCCACCACCATTGTGCTGCTTCCCCCCGGATCAAATCCCATGGCCCTCTCCATGCCGTGTTGCAGCAAAATCTCGGCCATGTCTTCATGGGTGGCCCCCACCGATTCTCTGATTCTTCCATTGATGGTCAGCACTGCCAACTGCTCCTTTTCATTAATTCCCACTGCAATTTTTGGGCCTCTCATTTCTGTATAATCTAACCTGGCGGCCTGGGTGCGAATGGAATTTGAACTCTTCCACCCTTCCATCTCCATGTCTATAGAACTCTTTCCTCCCTCCAGCAAAAGAGGTCCGGCCTCCACAGCGTGCAGAACCTCATGAAACCCTGGGACATTCAGTTCGAGAGTGTCGCCCGCCTTCGCTCCTTCCGGGATCTCCTGTGGATCCAGTACCAGCGTCAGACCCACCGGTACCACTGTTACCCAATCTCCCTTCTTTGTCTCCACAATCTCCTTAACTACATTCCCCGACAACCTGACCACGGTACGGCCAAAGCTGTCGACTGCATCCCGGTGATAAAGCAGGTCATAATAGGCCGATTCTCCTGTGATGCTCTCCTTATTGTAAGAGCTACTCTCCAGTGAAATGGTGCGGTTCCTCCAGACCATGGTCAGCCCGCTTCTGCAATTTACCCTCCTGATATCGATGGAGCCATTTTTGAACACAAGCAAGGCTGGTTTATTAAATAACGGTGCAGAGGTCATTCTCCCTTCCGAGATCAGTAAGCCCAGAGGTGAACCGATATAAGTTTCGGGCAAGCCAAGCTTGCCGACCAGTTCCGGGTTCAGAATATATCCGCCGTTCCAGGCAATCTGTGCCGTGTTCCCTGTTTGTCTTTTGAAGGCTCTCACAAACTGTTGTACTGTTTTGGGTTTCCCTGGGGTGGTCACTGCTGCGAAATCCCACTTTTCCTTATTGTAGCTGAGGGTCGCAATTACCCCGTTGTAAGGCATTCCGTCGCGATAGGTTCCGCTCAGATATTCATAGGAGACCGGACCCGGAGTGTCCTTTCTCTTTTCCAGCGTCTCAAGCACATGTTTCACCGGACTTCCCCTGTGTGATGCATCTTCCCTGATGGCCGACAACACCTCCTTCTCTCCCAATCTTTTCACCACCTTTCTGTAGAGATCGCTTTTCATGGCACGCTCGAAATCCTTTGCCGTCTGAATGGGCGTGGGATAGCTTAGGGTCGCCCTCGCTCCTGCCGGTACAAACTGAATATATCCGCTGTGCACCGGGATGCCCATCATGTGGGCCGTAAATTCATTGGGGACCTTCCCGATGTGGAACCGGTCCATATCCACAATATCAGTCATCATGGAAGCGTTGCTCCGGTTGGTCAGAATGCATCCGTTTTGCTCCCTGATCATCCTCAGAACCTTCAATGCGCGGTTTCCAAGCTGCGGAAAATGAATGCCCACACACACCTGCTTGGTACGAATGATCTGGATCAGTTTAAATTCATAGAGTAGCTTTAACTCCTCCGAGTCGCCGTTAATGATATAATCGGTGATCTCATCCTTGTTTAATTGTTTTCCCAGGTTTTTCTCCTGTGCAAAAATATAGACAGGCTTAACC
>JAGLPR010000380.1 GCA_023137255.1 Bacteroidales bacterium
CTTCAGGAATCCAACCGGAACGGTATGCAAATCAACCTTTATGTGGACAACAAGTATTCGAGTATCTCTACCAACAGGCTGAACAACAAGGAAGAACTTGGTAAGTTTATTGAAGAGGCCATCGCAGGAACCAGGTACCTGGCCGAAGATGAGTTTCGTACCCTTCCCGATCCAGACCTTTACTATACTGGCGGAGGACCCGATCTTAAAACCCTTGACAAGAACTTCACATCCATCGATCCTCAACAAAAAGTGAAGGATGCATTTGCCCTGGAAAAAGAGGTCCTGGGCACAGATGACCGGATCATCTCAGTGACCGCTTCATACAGTGACGGGATGAGCGGTAGTGTGATGGTGGCCAGCAATGGCTTTGAAGGAGATTCTGAGAACTCCTACTACTCCCTGAATGCTTCTGTTTCAGTCACCGATGGGGAAGCCCGGCCCAGGGGACACTGGGGAGAGTCTTCCATCTTCAACAGTGAGCTGGTGAGGAAGGAGATTGGAACAAAAGCCCTCAAAAGAGCCATCGACCGCCTGGGCCAGGAAAAAATTGAATCTGGAAAGATGCCGATGATCGTGGAAAACAAACAGGCCGGAAGGTCCCTGCAACCACTGATCTCCGCTCTCAACGGTTATGCCATCCAGCAGAAACAATCGTTCCTCATCGATATGATCGGGGAGAAAATCGGATCGGACCTGCTCACCCTTACCGATGATCCCTTTATTGTTTCGGGACGAGGCTCCCGTCTATTTGATGGGGAAGGAATTGCCACCCAAAAACGTTCCGTATTTGAAAACGGCGTCCTGAAAACCTACTTCATCGATACATATTATGGGAAGAAGCTGGACATGGAACCCAACTCTGGAGGTACCACCAACCTGGTATTTAAACCGGGGGGAAAGGACCTGGAGGGATTGCTGGCCGACATCGACCGCGGTATCCTTGTCACCGGCTTCAACGGCGGAAACAGCAACCCTGTCACAGGCGATTTCTCTTATGGAATTGAAGGATTTCTGGTGGAGAAGGGCCAACTGATCAAACCGGTGGCTGAGATGAACATCACCGGGAACTTCAAGCAACTGTGGAAGGACTTGGTGGCTGTAGGCAGTGATGTAGATCCGAGCCGGTCGTGGAGACTGCCTTCGCTGGTGTTCGACAATGTGGACTTCAGCGGAGTTTAGTACCAGGGTATATAGGCCCAAGTATTCTCCTAAATTTTTTACACCCGCCTGTGAATGTCCAGGCGGGTTTTTTTACTCCCGGGTCAACACATCCGGATTTCTACCGGGAAGCGGATTCATTTAATGGCCCATGAACAATCAAATGCTGGGCTGGGCCTCCAGTCTTTTGATCTCCGCTGCAGCTGCTGGTCCGAGCTGAATGGCGAATTTCCTGGGCCACGGATTCCGGGCCGATCGATCCAAAATCACTCCCGGGGGAGGCAGACAGATGAAATTGCTGTTCTTCCAGATAATTTTCTTTTCGACCACCTTTCCTGTCATGAATTCCAGGGCCTCTTTCTCCGAGCAAAGCAGCAGGCTCGAAATCACCTCCGGGCCAAGCAGAATGATCGCTTTGGGATTGGCAATTTCAATCTCCTGTCTGATCCAGGGCAGACTTTTGTTGGCATACTCCATGTAGCGTGATCGGTTCTCTTTGATCTCCTTTCCAAGCCGGTGGTACTTTTTCACATGATCGTCGTCAAACAGGAAAACCTTTACAAGACTGGTAAGCCAGCACTTTTCCCTTGGAATTTCAAGGGTTTCAAGAATTATCTCGCTAAGCTCCTGTCCGGTATAGGAACTACGAACCCTCGAACCATCGTGATAGGGCTCTATGGAGAATGGGGCGGTTGCATCGTAGAGGGGAACATCGGGAATATCGTCCACAAAATAGACCTTGGCTGCCGGCTGTGGACCGATCACCATGATCTTACCAATGGCCGTCTCTATGGGGAGTACGGTACCGACAGGATTGCCATATAGATAGGAGTTCTCTTTGGGGAATTTAATGCTCTTCAGGTATTCCCTGGAGCACTTTTTCTGGTATTGTTGAATTGTCATGGGAGTTATCGTTGAAATTCCATCAACAAATTACAACTTATTTTGAAAAGCTGGAACAGTATTTACAGGAACAATCATTCTTTGGTGAAAAAAATTCAGGGTTTGAAACAGAATTCCCCCGGACCAATGCCTGTCTGAAAAGTATCCGCAGGTTCACCATCAGGTGTAAATCTGAAAACCATCCCCCGCTGAACAAAGTCAATGGCATCGGCAACATACACTTCCGACGAAACGGGGTCCACATCAAGGGCATAAAAACCACCCTGCGATCCATCATCATAAGGACTTTCTATAAATAGTTCCGGTTCAGTGGAAGCCATTACAGCATGCCGGTATACACCACCGTTCAGGAAATAGAGCATATCGCCCGATCCATTGATTTTCAGTCCCCTGGGCAAAGCTCCCTGCGAAAACCTGTGGACAATCTCTGCCTCCCCCGATCCGGCCTCAATCTTCATCAGTCCGGGCAATTCATACCCATACGGACTCTCCGGAAATCCCCCGTCGGTAAGCACCCAGAGGGTCTGATACCGGTCAAGCACCATGGAGTTGGGCTGCTTCAGCACCTCAATGGAATCGACCACCCGGTCCGTTTCCGAATCGATCACCAGGATCTGATTATCAAAACTCCAGCAGTTTGTATAGACATATTTGTCCAACTGCACCATCTGTTCAGTAGCGTGCTGCGAAAAGCCGGATTCATGGTTACTCACAGGAATGGCCCCTGTCACCTCCATGCTTTGGGGGTTGACAATGGCAATGGACCTGGCATAGAGGTCGGTGACATAAGCCTTGGTTTCGCTAATGAAGTGAATGTACCTGGGGGAAGTCAGCCCTGTGATCTTACCCACCATCTCAAATGTATTTGTATTGAAAATATAGATCCTTCCGCTGTTGTTAATCACCACGTATCCCAGGCTGTCGCGTATGACCATCGAATGGGCCACATCGCCCAGCGGAAGAGCATTGGTGTTGAAGAAAACCTCGTTCAGTACCTTCCTGGTTTCCGGGTCGTAATAGGTAAGCGATGCATTCCCGTACATAAAGTTGCCCTGATTGACAACAAACAGCCCGCTGAAAGGAATTTCATAGCCGGGTCGCTCAAAGTTCCACAACTCATCGTCCTTCATGCATCCTGCCAGGAGCATTAAAACAGGGATCAATATGCAGGTCAGCTTACGAAACATCGCGTTATCAGATTTGAAACATGATCACAAACTGGTAATTTCTGCCGGGCATGGGACGGTAGAGTACAGAATGGTAGGCCTCGTTAAACAGGTTGTATACCTTCAGCTCAACAGTGAAATTCACCTGTTTCACATGGAACGACCCGCCTGCCGAAACATCATTCATAAAATAGGGATAGAGCCAGTCGCGCCGGGTCACATCATTGCTCGAGGTGGTGAACCGCTCACTGTAAGCATTGTACTGGTAGGTGACAAAAAGATTTTTCCAGTTGAGGTGCATCATCATGTTGCCTGAATGAAGAGGAATGTAGACCAGCTGCTTTCCGTACGAATTATCGCCCCATATGGCCGGATCTCCATAATTTACTGAACTGGTGTAGCCATAGGTGGCCGCCATTTTATAGCCGAAATCTGCCAGGTTACCCTGGATCTGCAGATTGTATTCCACCCCTTTGGATAACACCCGGCTGATGTTTCTCGGCTCCCAGAATCCCCTGTAGGAAGGGATCCAGATGATCCAGTCCTCAATATCGGTCCGGTAGAGAGTGAGCTCCGTTTTAAACAGATGTCCCCTTTGGTGTTGCTGGTACTCCAGACCCGTCTCCACGGTAAAACCCTTCTCAGGCCGCAACCCGCTGTTTCCTCCCGGCTGCCAGTAAAGATCATTCAGTGAAGGCTGGTGATAGTTGCGGGCCACATTCCCTTTCCAGAGAAGGTCCGCCCCATTCAGCAGTCGCACTTCCACTCCCAGGAAAGGAATAAATGGCACCCGCTCCCCGTCCACCCAATCCTGACGAAGCATCAGGTTAAGGTTAAGGCGGTCGGCAAAACCTTTACGTATGGCAAACAACATGGATACCTCATTTCTCCGGCCCTTATAACCTGTCCCGCTCACCGAATCGGCCGAACCCACTTTATGAAAATTCATATCAAGGGTACCCTTGTAAGAAAGATCATTGCCTCTGCTTCCCGAATAAGCGAGAGTGCTAAACAGGCTGTTTTGCCTACTCTCGGAGTATATGGCCGGAACAAGACCAAGTCCGGGCACTCTGTTCATCTGACTGTAATCCAGTTGCTTCGCGGAGTATCCTGAGCGAACCATCCACTTGCCAATGACGCTGTAATACTTCCAGTCGGCTACCACCCTGTGATCGGTGTCCTGCTGACTGTTCAGGTTTGAATTGTCAGGTCCTTCATAACTGGTGGGCCGGGGAATGGTCCGGTCGGCATACTGTCCCCAGTACTTCATGGAGATCACATGATCCGGCCTGGGGCGGTAGTAGAGCTCCTGTAACAAGCCGTACCTTGTGTAGGAGGCGTAATCATTGGTATCGATTGGGTGGGCCAAGCTGCCGGTATGCGGATCGATGTTTCCGATTCCGCGGTTCACAAATGTATAATCGTTCTTCGAACGGTTATGATACAACCTGGTTTTGCTCCTGATTTTGTCACTGCCCAGTCCAAGTTGAAGAAACTCATCAAAGGTATGGTAGCTGCCTATGCCCTGCATGTAGCTAATGGTTCTCTTGTCGGTCCACCCTGCCCGGTTGTGTAAATTGATGGATCCTCCGATGCCCCCGATGCCATCGGCAAGTGAAGCCGGACCATGTTTCAGGTTCAGCTCATCAATAATGTAGACCGGAATCAGGGAAAAATCGACCATACCGGCCATGGGACTGTTAATGCTGATTCCGTTCCAGTTTACCTGGGTATGAGAAGCTGCTGTTCCCCTGAATGAGGCAGTAGCCAGGGCACCCCGCCCATGGTTCTTGATGAATACCGGGGTATTTTCCGAGAGCAGGTCCGACAACGAGAGGGCCACTTTATTCTGAAGAACTGTCGTATCCACATCGGTCTGTTTCATCCCCGCCTGCTCCTTCATAAAGATTCGTTCCGCAGCCACATTCACCCCTTCTATCCGGAACACTGAATCCCTGATCCCCTGTGAAAACAGGGGGAAAGCCATGAGGCAGGCAACAAGCGATATCCAGGCCTTTCGCTCCATGCTACTGCTTCAGGAGTTTAAACCAACGATTGGATTGTCCGTCACCGATCCGGATCAGGTAGATCCCCGGAAGCAGTTCCGGGATCTCAATTTCGCTGTCCGCCTGGTAACACCTTACTTGTCGGAT
>JAGLPR010000381.1 GCA_023137255.1 Bacteroidales bacterium
CAGTGGCTGTACCCTGGTGATGGTACCCTCCATCTGCTGTGTCAGGTCCACCTGCATCAGCTCTTTCTGCTTCTCATCGGCCCTGAACCAGTCCCTGACTGTCCGGGCTGCAAGAAAGACCAGCACAATATAGAGGTTGCCCAATCCGCTTCGAACAATATTCCCTGGAACCAGGTAACTTTCAGTGATCTCAGACCCGGTAGGATACCACTGGTAAATGAACTCGTTGCTGAGGATCAGTTCCAGCACTGAGAATCCATAAAATAAGCCCAGGAACAAAAGGGCGAAGAGCGGCCACCGTTTTTTGGAAAAGAACCGTGGAATCAATACATATGCAATGAGGTAGGTATGGGATATAAAAATGGGCAGGGTAACCACGTAATAGGAGAACCACCCGAAATAATACTCATAGGATTTCCCAAAACTCTTGATAAAGGTAAATCCCAGGATCCAGCAGATCCAGAAGAAGATATGCCTCCAGGCTCTGTTCTCTAATAGCTTTACCAATCTCTCCTTCATCTCTATAACCTTAAGTTCAATTCCACCACATGCTCGTTTTGCCGGTCCAGTATGGTCAGCCGGTGGTTATTGGGATACTGTATCTCGAGCCGCCTGATGCTGTTCTCGTTCCCCCTTTTCTTATCCCTGGTCCGTTTCTGCCCTTTGTTTTCCGAAACCGAATTGGCCGCATAGAACCGCAATTTTGATTCAGTAACAGACAGATTGATCTAACAGACAGATTGATCCGGATCCAGGATTGATCCGGATCCTCCCCGGCTCCGTGCACAAAGCAATTTTCCACGAATGGGTAAAGAATAAGGGGGGCAATCTCAAGTCCCTGCGAACTGCCCTCGTTGTCATAACTGATCT
The DNA here is from genome assembly GCA_023137255.1 of Bacteroidales bacterium. GTDB lineage: Bacteria > Bacteroidota > Bacteroidia > Bacteroidales. Next base: position 871 of record JAGLPR010000381.1, read on the forward strand.
TGAGTCTCTCCCCATACCTCAGTTTCTCCAGACCAATATAATTCTCGATCATCTCAATCTCCCTGGAGAGTGATACTTTCTCAAGTTTGCTCTCCCTGAAGAGATAGTGCAACACGGACCTGAGCTTCTTTACAGTTGTTTTCAGATACTCAGGTCTGTTCAGTGAGATGGAATAGAGGCTGTTGAAATTGTTGAAGATGACATGTGGGTCCATGTGGTGTTCCAGCAGTTTAATTTCCGCTTCCAGACCTTTCTGCTGGAGTTCCCTGATGTTCGATTCAAGGATATAGTGGTCCCTTGCATATTTTACAATGGCAAAGATGGCAACGATAAACGTCATATCCTTGGTATTCACCAGCATGGTGGAAAGGGTTAAAGAGGGTCCCCGGGATGCATTCTCCGGTGAAATGGCCAGGTAAAACAGGTAATCTGAGAACAGGAATTTCAAACCCGAAAGTGCCAGACCGCTCAGGAAAAACAGGAACAGGAACAGGAACACTTTCTTTTTTACCAGGATATGAGGGATCAGGAAATAAACGGTGAGATAGGCATAGCCAAAGAACACTATCGCATTGTTAAAAACCATCAGGAAATCGTCCAGGAAACCACCCTCAGTATCAGAACGGGAATGGGCCACCCAGGAGAAAAGGAGAACCATCGCAAAAAATAACAGTGCGTGGCGGATGATCCGGAAAATCAATTTCTGGTCAACAAGCAACTTGTACATGTACTAAAATTAACTACCCACGGGGTCAATAACATTTATTATCAACCATTGTTTGGTTACCAGGTGCATACCGTGGAAAAACAGGAGAGAAAGCATTTTACTGACTTTTATATGCTGATGACATCATTTTATTTGCATTTCACTGAAATGATTTAAGAAAAGCTGGTAAATTTGTTATGTTCAGGTGAATTTCGTAAGACTTGTTTTCGTGTTTTTCTGAGTATTAAACTTCAACCGGGGCGAATGACTGAACCAACGGTCCGCTTCTGTTATTAAATGTTTATCGCATGAAGACAAGGTGCCTTATTGTCGATGATGAACCGCTGGCCAGGGAGTTGATCAGGGGTCATATACAGAAACTTGAGAATATTGAGATCATTGCCGAGTGTGACAATGCTATGAAGGCCATGGATGCATTGCGAAACCACACCGTCGACCTGATGTTCCTGGATATCAAAATGCCGCAAATGACTGGCATTGATTTCCTGAAAACACTAAAACGCCCCCCGAAGGTGATCATCACCACGGCCTTCAGCCAGTATGCCCTGGATGGATTTGACCTGGATGTGGTCGACTACCTGATGAAACCGGTGACCTTCGAGAGATTCTTCAAAGCGGTCAATAAATATTTCCAGTCAGGATACCCTGAGACTGTGGAAATTGAAGGTGGCAATGGTACGAATAATGAAGCCTTTATCTATGTAAAGGAGAATAAAAAGATCATCAAGATCTACCTGAAGGAGATCCATTTTATTGAAGGTCTCAATGAATACATCAGGATCCACACCGATAACCGGAGGGTGGTAGTGAAGAGCAGTTTGCAGAGCATTGAAAACAAACTGCCCTCTGAGCAGTTTATCAGGATCCATAAATCCTACATTGTATCCATTCCGAGAATCAGGGCATTTAATGCCACCACCATTGAGCTGGAAAATGCCAAACTGAGGATCGGACGCAACTACAAGAACCAGGTATTCAGCGCACTTCACTACAAACAAGAAATATAACATGAGAAACATTTACCGGTTGACATGCCTTTTGCTGCTGCTGGGGCTGTCAACACTTTCCGCAAGGGAACCTGTCACCGGGGACTCCCCCGATAGTGCTGTTCATGTAACCATTATCTACGATAACTACCAGGCCGATCCGAACCTGGAAACCGACTGGGGATTTGCTTGCCTGGTGAAGTACCAGGATCAACAACTGCTCTTCGATGCAGGCAGAAAAGCCGACCTCTACAAACAAAACGTTGCCCTGCTCCATATCGATCCCAAAGAGATCCCCACGCTGTTTATCTCCCATGAACATGGCGATCACACAGCAGGTATCCCATGGATCACGGAAGTGAATCCATCAATAAAGTGTTATCTCCCGGCCACTTTTGAAGCGAAACTCAGGACCACTGACCAACTCCCCCCCAACAGCAAGGGAGTATCAGAACCTACCCACATGTACGGACCTTTTTACTCTACCGGTGACAATTTTGAAGCATTCAAAGAGCAGGGCCTGGTGGTTAAAATAAAAACCGGAGGGGTCCTGATCACCGGATGTGGTCACCCGGGAGTGGTAGAGATGGTGACAGTTGCCAAAAATAAGCTGGGTATTGAGATCCACACGGTGATCGGTGGCCTGCACCTAATGCGCACCCCCGGTGAAAAAATAGATCAGATCTCTGACGCACTGAAAAAGATGGGTGTAAAACAGATCTGCCCCACCCATTGTACGGGTGACAAATCCATCGCCCTTCTGAAAGAAGCTTTCGGGGAAGGCTATATCTCAGGAGGCACCGGAAAGGAGATCATCATTCAAGACTTTTGACTTTCGACTTTACTGACTTTCGACTATAGAAAAGGGCGCCCAATCGAGCGCCCTTTTACTTTCGGCTTTACAGACTTTAGACTTTACTGACTAAGTCTATTGCTTTGTTAATACCGCTGTCCAGATCTCCCCGTAATTGGTTCCTCCTACTACAGTAATGGTTCCATCAGCATTGAAAGTGAAGTCACCAAATCCTGTTTCACCCCAGGGATCAAAAGTATTGGTGAGGAAGAAATTTCCACATACATCCTGTATGGTTCCCGGCCAATCACCATAGGGACACCAGCCCACTGCTGCATAGAAATGGTCATAGGTACCGAAGGTGAAATCAGAGATGGCATAAAAACCTTCCTCGTCGGTGGTAGTGATGGTTATTGTATGCACCAGACCCACCACAGGATCGGCAAAATCGGGGAAGGTGGAGTTGGTCACCGAAGTATAGGTCCCCACAATCACATCCGGATCTGAGGGACATACCACCGCCCCACGAAAACGAAATCCCTGAAGCTGTTCGGCACTTCCGATCAGGTCGTTGTGCAGATTGTCGTAATCTGCCACCTCGCCATTCGTGCCGGTGGCCTCACAGTTAAACTGGTAAAAGTTAGCAAAAGTCTCCTCAACTGGTACCCCAAACAGGGCTGCCAGTTCATTTCCGTCGACTGAGAAATCATAGGGAAAAGTGGTGATACTCTCAACCAGCACATAGTCCGATTCGCTTGCACCATCGTCATAGATGCGCTTCACATAGACATCGTGACTGGCCACATTTTCGGAAGGGGTATCAAAGGTTCCCGTGATGGGTGTCCCGGCAATATCGTCCGAATTAATATTGGTGTTGCCGACAACAAAGGTGACATAGATCCCCTTGTCAACATCATCCGGGTCGATCAGCATAGGCGTTTCACAGGCAAATGCCAAAACTGCCAGCAGGATGATTGCTATATATCTTTGTAGTTTCATAATTGTTTCAATTTAAGTTATTGAATTATCCCGGCAGGATTGGTATCCCAGAAGGTCTGTACTGTGTGCGGTTTCTGGGAGATGGATGAATTAAGGTTCACACAGTTTGCCGGATAGTTAAAGGTGCGTGGAAAATCTCCCGGATCGGCCAGCAGTGCTGGCTGAAGATTAGAGGGCATTCCGGTCCTTTTCACCAGGTTGTACACCTCTACCCCGTTCCCAAAGAGAGCGATGTAGTACTCCTTCACCAACACTTCCAGTCGCTCATCATCTGTTGTTGCATTGTCATAGAGGGTTCCAACTTCCGTCAGGTAATCATCGATATCCTCCTGGGTCGGAATATAATCCTGGGAAGCCATCTCCTCTCCAAAGGCCATCACATGTGAAATGGAGGACTCCACTGCCTCGAGCAACAGTTGACGTGGATCCCCGGTGGTCCCCAGGGTAAGGGCCGATTCTGCCAGCATAAACTTTACAAAATTATCCAGCATAATCATCTCGGCACCTGCCCCCTGCATGCCTGATGACGCTGTGGCGGAAAGTCCCTGATCCATATCAAATTCCCCACCGGCGGGATAAACACCCCAGAGAGTTCTGCCCTTGGTATCGGGCGGAATTCCGTCATCATCCAGATGGTCGCGGCCCCAGTACCCGTCTTCCAAAGTGCAATATGGGATATCTACCGGGTAGTGAGCAGGCCTGTCTGTTCCAACACACGGCAGCTCCTGAAAATCCTCTGAGGACACGGTGCGCTGCCTGTAGAAATAGTACCGTATCCGGGGATCCACCACTGCTTTCTCATTGTAGAGGGTCCACATAAAGTAGTTCGCCATGTAGGTATTACCTCCGTTCAGGTAATTATAGATGAAATAGGGATGTCGGCTGTCGGGATTATCCGTTACCCTGCTGTAGTCGAAAATCCAGTTCTGTTCCGGGGCGCCGATCAGGTCACCATCAGCGATCAGGCTGTTGATCGCTGCCGTTGAACCGGATTCATCCACCAGCCTGAGGTTGAGACGAATCTTCAACTTCAGAGACTTGGCCAGTGTGATCCAGGCATCCGGATCACCATCATAATACATATCGTTCGATGGAGTGGCCAGGGCATCTTTCGCCAGATCTGCAATGGCCTCATCCAGTTTGGCGAGGGCCACATCATAAATACCAGCATCATCGTCAGCTGAAGGATTAAAATTCGTGGCATCAAAAGATTCGGTCCACGGCACATCGCCAAAAAAATCAACGAGGGTCACCAGGACATAGGCCTGTAGGACTTTCGTGATTCCGGCATGGATCCACCACTCATTCTCCTCGTATATTGGCAGAAAGGTGTGGGCGTCCATCAGTATTCCTTCATAGGAACGTGTCCAAACCTGGTCGAATTCAGTAGGGTTGTAGGCGTTTTCATAGGTTCCGCCCCACTTAATGATCATTCTTGACACTTCCATCCCAAGTCTGTTGACCCCTCTCCAATTGGCCGGATCATCGTTACTTAGCAAGTTTTTCAGGTCCACCTGCATGGCATTGAGCGCATAGTCAGGGTTGGCATCAGACAGCACAACAGCATCGGGATCCTCGGTGAGGTCCAGGTCGAAAAAGTCGCAGGCACCGGTGAGTAAGCCCAGCAGGAGTGTGACTGATATTAATATGATTGTCTTTTTCATAATTCTCATTGTTTTATTGATCTAGAAAGTCACTTTGATACTGGCTCCATAACGGGTCGAACTGGGACCTGTAATAAAGTCAAATCCAAGTCCGTTCCCCACTCCAAGGCTCAGCATATCGGTATCGAAATTCACGTACTCGGGGAAATTGATCGCTTTGAACCAGAGATTCTGTCCCACAAGAGAAATGTCAATACTTCCGAAGGGAGTCTTGGCCATCCACTGCTTTGGCAATGAATAGGTAAGTGAAATCTCCCTGAGTCTGAAGGTGGTACCATCAATCACATTGACCTCTGCAGGTGCCTGTGATCCAAAGTTGTTGAAATAGGCATTGGTGGCCGTGGTCTGTATATCGTTAGGGGTTCCGTCGGCCAGCACACCAGGCATCACAAAAGTCTGGCTCCTGTCAAAATCGGTATCTCTTGTGATTCCACGTCCGATCAGGGTATTGACTGTCTCCGAGTAGATATCGCCTCCCTGGCGGTAATCCCATTGCATACTGAAGGAGAGTCCTTTGAAACGCAAGCGGTTAATCAGGCTGGTTTCGAAATCGGGATGGGGATTGCCAATGATGGCGGGCTCATCCGATTGTAGGAAATTTCCATTTCCGTCAATGAGGAAGTTTCCATCATCATCACGATCGATCTCATACCCATACATTACCCCGTAAGGCTGGTCCGCAATGGCATAGTTCCCCAGGTCAGTAAACCCGTTGATCAGGACTTTGTCGAGACCCGCTCCCAGTTCATCCACTATGCTCTCGTATTTGGTAAAGATTCCCTGGATGGTCCAGCTGAAGTTGGTGGTCTTTACCGGGGTCAAATGCATCTCTACCTCGACTCCCCGATTGGTCATCTGACCTATATTCACATAGGTTCGCGAGTAACCGGTAGACGGATCAAGGGTGGCCTCTGTAATCAGGTTGGTGGTCCTTTTCGAGTAAACGGTGATATCGGCCCCAAATCTGTTCCCAAACATGGCAAACTCGATCCCCGCTTCAGCCTCGGCGTGCAGCTCCGGTTGAAGGTCAGGATTTCCCAGAAACCAGTGCACCCCATTTGTGGGGACCACAGTTCCGTCTTGTGTCACAAAACCCCTGGCCTGGGTAGAGAGTATGCTTTCAGTCACATAAAGCGGTGGAAAACCTGCCGAGGTTCCGTAACCTACTCTGAATTTCAGCATATCAAACTTGGCCGCTGTTTTTAACACTTTAAACAACTGGGAAGGAATAAACGAGAGACTTGCACTGGGATAAAACTGGCTCCTGTTCTCCTGTTGCAGCGACGAGAACCAGTCGTTACGCGCCGATAGATTCAAAAACAGGTAGTTGCTATAACTGGCAGTTAACTGTCCAAAAGCTCCCAGGGTGTTGGCTGTGGCGTGACTTTGAAGCACATACTGGTTAAAACTGTTGTAGGCGCTATGGTCACTGAAATTACTATGGTTTAGCAGTCCGAACACCAGCTGATTGGTACTCTCCATCCCGTCTGAGGAATAGATATCACGCACCGAAGATCCTCCAAGCAACAAATCCAGGGTGATCTTCTCCCCGATATCCTGCTGCATGGTAAGCAATACAGACTGATCCCAGGTGGTGCTCAAGATGTTCCGGGTGCGATACAAGCCATTCAGGTAGTTGTCGTTCTGAACAGAACCTTTGTTCAACTGATACTCCTGCTGTTCGGCGAAATGGTCGATCCCGTACTGGTAGGTCAGGTTCAATTTTTCCAGAATATTATAGGAGAGATTTCCTGAACCATAGACCCGGTTCACATTATCGATCTGCCTGGCATATTTAGTGGTCCAGCGTGGATTCTGAATATCGTTGGCCACGCGGTAGTATACACTTCGATGGTCAATAGGGCTTTCATAGGGAAGACCCATCAGATCAATCGAACGGGGAGTATAGAGAACATCTGCAAATACAGAGATACCACTTCCTCCTCCAATTCCACTTCCATCTCCATAGCTGATGGGCGGGGTAACCATATCTGTCTTCACGAAATTCATGGTCCCGCGAAAGCTGAGCCTTTTGGAAATCTGGGTCCTGCCCCCGATCCCCGCATTGAACTTATTCAGCTCATTCCCAGGCAAAAATCCCTGATCGTTCAGGTAACTGATATTGGCACTGAAACTGGAATTCTCGTTTCCGCCACGCATGGTGACCGAAGTGTTTGAAGCCACACCGGTTCTGAAAAACTCGGTCACATTGTCGTAGGGCTTAAGTTCATACTGCACCCCGTCCTGGTATTCAGGAAAGGCTGCAATCAGGTCGGGATCAGCAAACCTGGAATAAGGATGATCCGTCAGAGTAGGAGGATCGGTAAAGGCTGCGCCCCAGTTGCTATAGAAGAACCCGTTCTGTTGCTGGAATCCGTTTCCATAAGAATTCTGGAATTCCGGAAGGTTCACTTCATTAAAGAACAGCGACTGGTTCACGGTGATCTCAGGCTTGCCACTGACACCTGCTCCATTTTTCGTAGTAATGATGATCACTCCGTTACGTCCTTCAGAACCATAGATTGTAGTTGCACTTAAGCCTTTCAGGATGGAGATATTCTCCACGCTGTTGGGGTCAATATCCAGGAAGCGGCTCGATGTGGCCTGGTTCCCTTCCAGGAAACCCTGCTCATTGTCAGCTCCCGAATTGGTAGCTCCGGAGAAACGAACCCCGTCCACAATAAAGAGCGGCTGGTTGTTCCCCTTGATGGATGAGTATCCACGAATGGTAATATTGGTACCCGATCCGGATATACCGCTGGTAGCGGTAACCCGTACACCGGCGGCTTTACCACTGAGCACCCGACCAATATCATTTTCAGGATTTTGCTCGATGTCCTCCGCATTGATCTGGCTAACTGAATAACCCAGGGCTTTTTTCTCCCTGGAAATACCCAGTGCGGTGACCACTACCTCGTCCAGTTCCATCAGGTCCTGTTCCATCACAACATCAATTACAGTATTGTTACCGACCTCTAGCTCGTGGGTGAGGAGTCCCACAAAACTGAATACAAGATATTCACCGTCCTGTGGTACATTGATCGTATAATTACCGTCAGAGCCTGTAATGGTCCCAATGGAGGTTCCTCTTACAGAAACGGAGACACCCGGCAACGGTTCTCCATCATTAGCGCCGACCACCGAACCGGTGACTTGCCTGGCCTGACCAAACATGGTCAGGGTACCCAGCGCCATAAATAGCAGAAAGCTTACAAATCTTTTCATAGACTCAGATTTTGATTAACGTTTAGAATTAACCATCTGAAGAAAGGAGAAAGCTGACTGTTTATCTAAAAATATCAAGCAATGACGTACAATTGGAGCTATACTACTCTTTCAATTCTAATGATGTCCGTTAACCTGCAGTAAATTGTCTTTGACGGGGGTTTTATGCGCCATTGACTGATGATTGTCTCCTATTTCTGGAAAAAAGGGCCCACTTGAATGGGTCAAATGAAGTGTTGAGGGGGGTGAAGGAGTCCCAACGACGCGGGCGGTTTTTCATCCAGGTTTTCAGGGTGTACTCCCAGGAACCGGATTTTCGGTATTCAAATTTTTATATATTTATATTATTATATACCAAAACTAACCCACTATGCTAACCTTTACTGACTACCTTATCATCTCTGCCTATTTTCTAGTAATCCTTGTTGTTGGAGCCCTTACCGGAAGAAAACAGGAGAAGGAGGAGTTTCTGATCTCCGGACGGAAACTCACCTCCCTCCAGGCCACCTCCACCATTTTCTCCAGCCGCATCGGCGCAGCTATTCTGCTCACATATACTGCCCTGGTTTATATGTATGGCATGGGAGCATTGTGGTACTTTATAGGTTCTGTATTCGGGCTATTTGTCTTTTACTTCTTTGGATTAAAAGTTAAAAAACTGGCCGATAAGGAGAAATTCTATACTATGCCGGACTTCTTCTTCTTTCTCAAGGGAAAAACTGCCGGTTACCTGGCTACTTTAGTCACCATCATCATTATGTTCGGCTGGGTGGTACTGAATTTCACTGCCGGAGCCAAACTGGTCTCGGAATACACACCCATCAGCTATGGCCTTTCGGTCATGATTGTTGGAGGCATCATCCTGATCTACCTGATTGCCGGTGGGTTTGATGCCGTGGTAAAGACCGATATCGTTCAGACTTTTGGTATCTTCCTCCTGTTCGTGCTGATGATGTACCTGCTCACCACCACCAGTACCAAACCGGGACTGTCGTTCATGGACCTCTTTAGCATCCCGGCCAGTCAGATTATCAGTTTCTTCCTGGCAGGTTTCTTTATTCCCATGGCCTCGCCAGAGCTCTGGCAACGGGTCTATGCCATCAAGGATAAAAAGAATTTCAGGCGAAGCATCATACTTTCATCGCTGTTCTATATCATTGTCGGTTTTATCCTGCTCCTGATCGGATTGGTTATACGTGCCGACATCCCCGACATCGCCCCCGACACCTCCCTGATTGTTGGTTTCAGCAGGCTGCTACCGATAGGACTGGCAGGTCTTTCAGTGGTGATTATCTACTCCTCTGTTTCCTCCTCGGCCGATACCTACATGTTCACCGCATCGGCTTCGGTAACCCAGGATTTCCTGGAGAAAACAGGCTTAACAAAGAAAGACAAGCTTAGAACTACTATGCGTTACAGCATGATGGTTCTGATGATACTCGGCGTATCCATGGCCCTGATACTTAGGGATATTGTGGATACCACCTTCTTCTTTGTATCGCTCACCATGTCGCTGGGATTACTTGTACTGGCGTTATGGATCTACCCTAAAATGAACAGGCTCAGCGTATGGCTCTCTATCCTATTGTGCCTGGTTGGTGTAATTGTACCCGCCATCATCTTCGGGATCTCTGAAAAACTGGTGATGTGGGCATTTGCAGCATGCATCGGAGG
>JAGLPR010000382.1 GCA_023137255.1 Bacteroidales bacterium
TGAATGGTTGTTGTGAGCCCTCCATCCACCAGGGTAAATGCATCCAGCACTTCTTTAGCGACGTTCAGTGCCAGCATCGCTGTCAGCACCAAATACATCATGCCGATCATTTTTTGTCTCGGTGTCTCTTTACCGTGTGCCATAGATCAGGATTAAGGGGTTCTTTACTTCTTTCTGATGCTCATGGCTGTGAGCATGTTGCCATATACATTGTTCAGTTCAGAAAGACTTTCGCTGAGCTTAACAATTTCACTTTTATACTTCTGTGTCTCTTCAACCGAAATTTGAAGGCTGGTGATCATTTCATTCAGCCCTTTATACACTCCGGCAGTACCCTGCAGATGATCCTGGCTGCCTTTCACCTGATCAGCATAAGAGGTGTTCAGTTCAGCAAGGTTCTTATTCAGTGTTGCAAGCTGGTCGTTAAACTGCTTTTGACTCTGAGAGATATTGGTATGCTCCTCTTTCACCTCTCCCGACATGGCTTCATAGGTAGCGGTCAGGTTGGCACTTGAGGTGGCAAACTTGTCTGCAATATCCTTGCCTTTGGAATCGATCATCGAAGCTGTGTTTTTGTAGGACTCGGCCAGGGTATTTACAGATTCGTTCAGTTCACCGGTGTTGGTACCATAAGCAGTGGCAACATTATCCATTTTCTCTGCTGCTGTCCCCATTTTATTAAAGTACTCTTTAGTGGCCAGTGAGGCTGAAGTAATGTCTCCGATGGTTTCTGTGGTGGATGATATTGTGTTGAGGTGTTTACCCAGGCTCCGCACATCTTCAGCATTGATCTGGGATTGTTCGAAAAGCTCGTCAAATTTCTGAAGCCCAACATTCCGGTCTGCAATGGCCTGCTCCTTATATTCATCTATTTCATCAGGGTCAGACATGCCGGCCAGTTCAGGGTAGACCAGGGTCCAGTCAAGTTCTTCATGGAGCGGTTCAAATGCTGAGAAAAAGAAGATAACCGCTTCAATCAAAAGCCCTGCGGTCAATGCAGCACCTGCTCCGGGCCAGTGCTGGATTTTGAAAAGAGCTCCAATAATTACAATGGAGGCCCCGAAGCCATAGAGTTTAGCTGTGAAACTCTTCCAGCCGGAACTTTGAACTATTTCTGTAATTCCCATTATATAAATTGTTTAATTATTGATCACCTAAATATGAACGCACGCATCTGAAACCGATGTAGGATTTAGTAGTATCCTGATACTCATAAGCACGGGTGCTTACCTGGAGATACCGGGCAATGTCTTTCCATGAACCACCCCTGATCACCTTCCGCTTCATTACAGGCGGATCATCAGGTTTGGCGTTGTAATTGTAATAGGGGTTCATATCGTGCGAAAACACATACGCTGAAGGATCATATGCAGTGATGGTCCATTCGGCCACATTACCTGCCATGTCGTAAAGTCCATATTCATTGGGTACTCCATAGTAGCCTACCCTGGCAGGATACATGGAGCCGTCATCGGTATAGTTACCGCGCAAGGGTTTGAAATTGGCAATGAAACAGCCCAGTTTGTTCCTCAGGTATACACCACCCCAGGGATACATGCTATGATCCAGTCCGCCCCTGGCAGCATACTCCCATTCTGCTTCGATGGGAAGTCTGTAATCCTGGACGATGGTTTGTCCGCTGTTGATCAGGGCCTGGTTCAGGTAGCTGGTCCTCCAGATACAGAAGGCGTTGGCCTGCTTCCAGGTAACTCCCACTACGGGGTAGTTATCATAGGATGGGGAGGAGAAATACATGTTGGTCATGGGTTCATTGAAGGAGAATGTAAAGTCCCTTACCCAAACCAGTGTATCGGGATATACGAGTACCCAGTCCTTATTTACAAATGAGGAGCGTCCGGTAATCTCTTCCACTTCGCCGCTGGGCCTGGTAACTGATCCGTTATATTGTACCACCGGAACAGCACTGCCACCTGTATAATCGAGACGGAATCCATTTCTTGGATTTGCGGCTTGCTCCAGGTCTACCCAATAGTAGTTATATATAAGTTTGGTCGGATTGATCTCTTTGAAATAGAGTGAAAGACGCTCCTCGCCAGTGTAGTAGAGCTCAAGGTCTTCAATGATCTGGGTAATATTGCCCTCTTTGTCCCTGGATGGATCCAGGGGTGCATCCCAGTTGATGATCGGGTCTCCGTTCATGTCCTCATAGGGCTGGTCCTCTCGATCTTTCAGGATATAATCATCGATGCCCTGGTTGGCAAGTTCTTTTCTGATAATGGAGTCACGCACCCAGTATACATACTGCCTGTATTCATTGTTTGTGATCTCTGTTTCGTCCATCCAGAAGGCATCCACGGCCACTGTTCGTGACAGACTGTTTTGTGTCCAGGTAACATCCTGGTCACTGGGACCCATTACAAAGGACCCATTGGGGATGGCTACCATGCCAAAGGGATCGGGTTCGGCATAAGCTTTTCTTCCATCAACTCCTACCAACTCTCCTGTGTTGTATGAACTACAACTACCAATGAGAATCGCAACAACAACAAAAATCACTATTCGTTTCATAGCATATCGCTTAATAGATGCAAAACCAACGTTATACGAATTGTTTAAAATATAAAAAACAATCTAAAATATAGATACATTTTATAAAAATCTTATACTCTTATACTTTTGGGGACTCTTGTCAACACTGAGATCGAAGCAATATCGAACAGTGATTTCATGAGACCCGCTATTGTATTTCAGAAGGGGTGAAAGTTCAAAATCGTATGAATAACCGAGTTTGATCCCATTCATCAATTCAATACCAAAAAGTGCCGTTAAAGCCCCTCCCACTGAATAGGAAACTCCTCCCCAGAATCTTTTATTGTATCTGAGATTGGTATTTAGATAGATCAGGTTGGATCTGAGGTCGCTCTGGACCATCAGTGAAGGCATGATTTCAAACATTGGATTGGCAAGCTGAATGCTGTAGCCGGCCATCACGTAATAGTGCCTGATCAGTTTAGTTTCAGCAATCTCTTCAGGATAGGTGAAAGAGGTCTGGTTCAAATGGGTGGTTGAAAGGCCAACATACAGTTTTTCAGTGTTGTAGAATACTCCAAGACCCATATCAAATCCAAAGACGCTTCCTCCGTTTTTAGGAATGGCGTCATCCGTATCAGTGTCTATGATATCTGCACCGTTCCAGTCGGGTGTCAATGCCTGATTGGCAAGCCCCACATTGGCTCCTATCCCCAGGCTTCCCTGTCCCAGGTCCATCCGGAATGCATAAGAAGCGCTGAATAAAAAATCGTTGTTGAATGCCAGGTTGTCGTTCATAAGGCTCACGCCCACACCATGGGTTCGCCCCAGGAGATTGATTGGCATGTCGGCAGTAAAAATGGTGGTAACCGGAGCGTCGGGAAGACCGGTCCACTGGTTGCGGAAGGCTGCTGCCAGGCATATTTTGTCGGAGCTTCCAACCGAACCCGGATTGTAGTGCGGAGCAAGGAACATATTCTGACTGAATTTCGGGTCCTGCTGGGCCTGAATATTCAGTGAGATTACTCCGAAAACAATTATATACGCCAATCTCTTCATGGTCCGGTTAACTCACTTCAAAGCTTAGTTTTTTCAGCTATAACAACACAGGTAAAATAAGCAAAAATTGTTCGACAACACAAATTTTATTAACAGCAGAATGTTTATAAACTCAGTGCTTTCCAAACCGGTTACTACCTGGTTTTTATTCCTGTCCGGATAATAAACGTGGATTATTCCATTTCATTACCCAGCCTGTTCAAAAAGCGCCACCAGCGGTCCGGTATCTCCTGGTTAGAGGCCTGCTGGTAATCTTCATACGAACATGAGACAAAAAAGTTGTCTCCTGAGACAGGATTCTTTACAGGAATTTCCATCCACCACCTATCAGAGAGAGTACTTTTATGAAAGATGATGTCGTGGCCGGCAGCATTGAGGGTAACGATAAACTTCTTAATGTGCTCCGGAGTATCCACCGGATTTTCCCGGATCCGGTGCGAGAGGCCCTCCATAAAATACCAGGCAGCCTGTGCTGTCAGGTGAGAGGTTTGTTCGTTGATGTCGGAAAGTGGGTTGCACTCGAAAAAGCCAAGTATACTTACCTGTTCACTGAGTCCGGCATACCGGGTGATCTGACACAGTTCATTGCCGAAAAAACCATTGGGGGACGGGGTTGAACTTCCCGGGGCATCGGCATGTCTGACAGCTCCCAGGTCAATGCTGATGAATTCTGAATCGCGGACAAGCGGTTCGGCCAGTTCTATATCTCTCCTTACATCGCCCAGCCTGATGCTTTCCAGGTAAGAGTTTTCCAGCTGCCGGATCTGGCTTTCTGTAACAAAGCAGGCCTGGTGTCCCAGGTTGGTGAGACTGAAATTTTTTTCGGTGGCCGGACCAATCAGATGGTTCAGGTAATTCCGGGAATTTAGTACATCCTCTTTCAGTGAGAAGTCTAGCATGGAATCTATGGTCAGAACCTGGTGCAGACCTTCGTGTTTCTCAAGAGCAAGAAAGACTCCGCGGCCCAGGTCCTGGGATCCTCCGAAAATGATGGTGGTCATATCCCGCTCCTTCAGCTCCAGCACAACGTCTCTCAGAGCAAAATAGGTATCGTTCACCGAGCCTCCGTTCTTCAGATTGCCCAGGTCATAGATCTTAAGGTTTTTATTGATCTTGCGGAGCTGGTATAGTTTGCTCCTGATGTGGTCCGGCGCATCTTTGCTCCCCTTAATGAACGCATTGCTGTCTACCGGTATACCTACTATGGCTACCTGGTGTTTATCCAGTTCACGAATAGGCTGATCAGGTGTATGGACCGAAATGTGGTGGCTGAACGATTCATTGTCTTCCAGGTATTCGAAATCGGGCCTTTCCAGGCTGACAGGATCGAAATATCCGTTGAGTTCCATGGGGTGCTGAGTTTAGAGGTTTATTTTTTTGTACGAAAGCCTGCTTTTTCAATGATTTCGCGGCACTCCTCCAGGGTCAGTTCTTCCGGTTTCCTGCTTTTGGGGATCCGGTAGTTCTTTTTATTGAAAGAGATATAGGGACCATAACGACCATTCAGAATCAGCAATCCTGGCTCCTCGTCAAACTGCTTGATGTTTCTGTTCTCCTCCTGGGTACGCTTCTCGGTGATGATCTCGATGGCACGCTCCTGTTCAATGGTATAAGGATCATCGGTCTTAGAGAGGCTGTAAAACTTGGACTTGTGACGTACATAGGGGCCGTATTTCCCAACGCCTATCACCAGTTCTTCATTCTCGAACTGACCGATGGTCCGGGGAAGACGAAACAGATCAAGAGCTTCCTCCAGGGTGATGGTTTCCAGGCTCTGGCCCTTCAGCAGGCTGGCAAACCTGGGCTTCTCCTCATCGCTGGCTTCTCCAATCTGGGCAATGGGGCCGAAGCGGCCGATTTTTACACTCACCGGTTTTCCCGATTCGGGATCTTCTCCAAGCACCTTTTCCCCTTTGGATCTTTCGGAGGTCTGGGTGGCTGTATCGACCCTGGTGTGAAAAGGTGTATAGAACCGTTCGATCATTTTGGACCAGTCCAGTCCGCCCTCTGCAATCTGATCAAACTCCTTTTCTACAGATGCAGTGAAGTTGAAATTCATAATATAAGCGAAATTCTGCTCCAGGAAATCATTCACAATGATTCCAATATCGGTGGGGCTTAGTTTACTCTTTTCATATCCGAACTTTTCTTTTACCAGTAGTTGAGATATGGAATCGCCCTTCAGGATCAATTGAGTGATCTCGCGTTCGGTACCTTTGCGATCCTCTTTCACCACATATTCCCTTTGCTGGACCGTCGAGATGGTGGGTGCATAGGTGGAGGGCCGGCCGATTCCCAGTTCTTCCAGTTTTTTAA
>JAGLPR010000383.1 GCA_023137255.1 Bacteroidales bacterium
CCATTAAATTGGACGATGTTTTTTACGGCCCTAAACCTATCGTAAAGCGTATGCCTGACTGGTCAGACATAAGGGAAAAACCATGACAATCCCCGCATATATTGCCATTGGAGTAATACTTCTGATGATCGTAGCCCTGATGAAGGAGATTATGCGACCAGGGTTGATCCTCTTTTCAGCACTGGTGATTTTCATGGTCACCGACATCCTTTCGGCCGAGGAAGCACTATCGGGGTTCTCCAATAAGGGGATGATCACTGTGGCCTTGTTATTCCTTGTAAGTGAAGGGGTCAAAGAGTCAGGTGTGCTGAACCGCATGGGAAAGATCATCCTTCCAAAAAAGCGAAAACCGATCCCCAGGCTATTGATGCAGATTATGATCCCGGTTTCGGCCATCTCTGCATTCCTCAACAATACACCGGTGGTAATTATTTTTGGACCCATGCTGAAAAAATGGGCCGACAAGTTGAGTCTTCCCTCTCAAAAATTCCTGATTCCCCTCTCCTATGCAACCATTTTTGGTGGCACCTGTACCCTGATCGGCACCTCCACCAACCTCCTGGTGCATGGCATGATGCTCGACCGCGGAATGGCCGGACTGGGGATGTTTGAACTGGCCAAAGTGGGACTCTTTATTCTCTTTTTTGGATTTATATATATGAATCTTTTCTCCAACCGGCTCTTGCCGGGAGAGAAGATACCAAGGTTTAGTTTTCCCAACGATACCCGTGAGTACCTATTCGATCTCTATCTCCCAAAAGGGTCTAACCTGGTTGGAAAGGAGGTTGAAAAAAGACGCTTACCGGGTCTCTCTGAATTTACGCTGCGAACTGTGATCAGGGGAGGCAAGCACATCCGCATCTCCAATTCACCCTTCCTTCTGGAACCTGACGACAAGCTAATTGTAGGTGGTAGTTCAGAAGATGTGGGGTACCTGACCCAATCCAACGCTGTGAAGCTAAAAGCACTTGACAATGTGAATCCCGATTTCCTGAAGAAATCTTTGAGGCAGGTGGAAGTGGTCATTGCACCCCGTTTCCCCGGGATCCAACAAACCCTTGGAGAGTTTGATTTTTTTGGACACTACAGAGCCGTGGTCATGGCAGTACACCGCAATGGTGAACGCATCACCACCGACCTTGACAACCTGGAACTGAAAACTGGTGACAACCTGATGCTCCTAGCCACCGAGGATTTCACCCGGTACTGGGGCGAATCGAGGGTATTCTACATGGCCACAGAGATTGGAGAGATGGACGATTCCAAGGACCGCCGCCGTAGATGGATCGCCATGGGGCTGGTCTTTTTGATGATTGCCGGAGCCACTGCCGGAAGATATATCCCCATTGAAGCAAAAAACGAGTTTGATATGTTCTTCTTTGCTGCAGTAACGGTGTTCCTGATGGCAATGATGAAAATATTCACCCCGAAAAAATACACCAAACCCATCAACTGGGATGTGCTGATCACCATTGCCTGTGCCATCGGGATAAGCCGGGCCCTTCAGAATTCGGGGGCCGCCGATTTCATCGCACGCTCCACCATCAACCTCTCCAAGGGTTTTGGCCCCTTGGGAGTGTTGGCCGCCATTTTTATCATCACCAACGTATTCACCGAAATTATCACCAACAACGCCGCTGCCGCCATCACGTTCCCCATAGCTTTTGCTGCCGCCACCCAGCTTGGGGTGGATCCCAGACCGTTCTTCATAACCATTTGTATTGCAGCTTCAGCCAGCTACTCCACACCCATCGGTTACCAGACCAACCTGATCGTGCAAAGCATCGGCAACTACAAATTCTCTGATTACTGGAAAATCGGACTGCCTCTCAACATCATGGCACTGATCATTTCAATGCTGGTGATCCCCAGATTCTGGCCGTTTTAGCTAAAAGCTGAAAGGGCAAAGGCAAAAGCTGAAAGGCAAAAGCTGAAAGGAGAAAGGGGAAAGGGGAAAAGGAGAAAGGCGGGTTGGGTTCTGATCTTCTACTTTGCCTTCACGGATTTAATTAAACCGTATAGAATCTTACTGGTCTCAATAGTCATTTCAGATAAACTGTTCAGGGAGTCTGATTCAACCATTTCAAGATCGGAAGCCAGATATAGCATCGATCTAACCTCTGCACACGACCCCTTGGCGATATAAAGACTCTGATGGAACTCTTTGTCAGTCTGCCTTTCAAATCCTTCAGCAATGTTATTCATCACTGATACCGACGCTCGTTGGATCTGGTCCTTAAAACCAAAATCCTTGCTATCAGCAAAGGAAACATATACCTGCACAGTCAATTCCTTGGCCTTCTGCCAGGCAATAATATCCTCAAATCTCCTGATCATTACACCAGACTCTTTGACTTTTGACTTTTTGACACTATAACTTTCGCCTTTCAGCTTTCACCTTAATACCCGGCAGCCTGCCCATCTTTCCTTGATTCTGAAGCGCCAAAATAGACGCCATTTTCTTCATCCCAGAGAATGGCCTGGTAACCACCATAACCTCCCACAGAATAGTGGACACTATGTCCCTTTTCGACCAGGTCCCTGATGGATTCATAGGGGATTCCTGATTCAAGGTTGACCACCCCTCCATCGGTCATTTTTGCGCCTGTGGGTTGAGATGATCCATCGTGTCTGATGCGCGGGGCATCACCAGCTTCCTGCAAGTTCATTCCAAAATCAATCATATTAACCACGATCTGGGCATGCCCCTGGGGCTGCATGGAACCTCCCATAACACCAAAACTCATCCAGGGTAAGCCATCTTTGGTGATAAAAGCCGGAATGATGGTATGAAATGGACGCTTTCCGGGTTCATATACATTGTAATGTCCCTCCATCAGGGTGAACAGCTCTCCCCGGTCCTGCAGTATGAAACCGAGTCCGGGTGGACACATCCCTGAACCAAGGCCTCTGAAATTGCTCTGGATCAATGATATCATATTTCCTTTACCATCAGCCACAGACATGTAGATTGTGTTTCCATGCTCCATCTCACCTGCATCCAGGTTTCGGGAAGCCCGTCCGGGATGGATAAGTTCTCTCCGTTTTGAAGCATACCCTTTTGAGATCAGTTCCTCCAACGGCAGGTTATTAAAAGCAGGATCAGCATAGTATTTGGCCCTATCTTCGAATGCCAGTTTCTTAGCTTCCACAAAGTGATGTATATATTCACTGCTGCCAAAACCCATGGCTGCCACATCATATCCTTCCAGGATGTTCAGGATCTGCAAGGCAGCGATTCCCTGGCCGTTGGGAGGAAGCTCCCATACATCATAACCGCGGTAATTGGTGCTCACCGGATCCACCCATTCTGAAGAGTGATTCTCAAGATCCTCAATAGAGAGAAATCCTCCCTGCTCTTCCATAAAAGCATCAATGGTCTTGGCTATCTCTCCCTTATAAAA
>JAGLPR010000384.1 GCA_023137255.1 Bacteroidales bacterium
CACATTGGAGATCACCACCCATTTTGAAAACTGAATCAGGAACAGCATCAGGATCTGGTTTTGTGAGGCTCCCATCACCCTGCGGACCCCGGTTTCACGGGTCCTTTTCAAGGTCATAAAGGAGGAGAGACCCAGGAGTCCGAGGGCTGCAATAAAGATGATCAGGATGGTGAAGGAGATTACCAGCGCAAAAATCACCCTCTCCTCCTCGTATAGCTCGTCCAGTTCATCGCTCAGAAAGCTGTATTGAAGCGGGAATACAGGATTAAAAGATTCTCTGACCTCTTGGATCCAGTCAATCACCCCCTGCATATCATTTCCGCTTACCCTCACCGACAGGGTGCGCATAAAGCCAGCATTGTCGAAGCAGCGCAAAACAAGTGGTTCCACCGGGTTGTGAAGAGACCCGTAATTGAAATCCTTCACCACCCCGATAATTTCACCTACCGGGGTGTTTGCTCCCTGGATATTTACACCTGGAATGAATTGTTTGCCCAGGGCTGAATCCCCCCACTGCATCTCCCTGACAAGTGCTTCGTTCACCACAAAGGCATTGGTCAGGTCCGAGCCGAACTCCCTGTCATAAAAGCGTCCCTCTACGAGGGTGAGGCCCATCACATCCATATAGTCATGGTTGACCATAAAATTGTTGAAGGCCTTTTCAAGCATTTCCCCATTGTTCTGCTCAGCGGTCATCACCTGTTTACCGAAAAAGCGACCCGGTGCTGTGGTTGATGTGGATGTCCCCTCCACCGACGGATTTCTCTCAATCTCCTCCATAAAGGCCGTCACATTGTTGGCAATTGCTGTATCGTTCAAAGAGAGCAGCAGGATCTGATCCCGGTCAAATCCCAGGTCCTTTTTCTGTATAAAACCCATCTGAAGCGCCACAACGATCGAGCCGATAATCATGACTGCTGAAATAAGGAACTGCGCTATGACCAGCGCTCTTCTGAGCCAGCCCCGGTCTTTGCTGCTAATGCCGTTACCTTTCAGAATGGCTACCGGGTTAAATGAGGCAAGATAGGTGGCAGGATACATTCCTGAAATGAATCCGGTAATCAGGGAGATCCCCAGGATAAATAAGAGGATAGAGGGTCGAAATATGGTATGAAAGTTAAAAGCTGTACCAGCCAGGTTGTTGAAAAGGGGAAGGACCAGTATGGTCAGTAAAGCGGAAATAAGCCCTGAAAGGAGGGCCATCGATATGGATTCTCCCAGGAATTGCGACCTGAGTACGCCTTTTTGAGCTCCACCCACTTTTCGCACCCCTATCTCTTTGCCACGGTTGGTGGCCCGGGCAGTGGTAAGGTTGGTGTAATTAATACTGGCAATTACAATCAGTAACACAGCAATGATCGCCATGATATAGACATAATTCATATTTCCCTTTGGAAGGTCCCAGGTGAGTTCGTCCTTTTGAAAATGAACATCGGCCAGGGGAGTGATCCTCAGGTTGAATGAGGCGTTGATCTGTTCGCCCAGCTCCTTCATGTATTTGTCATAGAAATCAGGAAATTTAGAAAGGACCATGTTCGGGGTGGTGTTCTCGGCCATCAACACATAGGAATAGGTAGTGACGTTCCAGAACGCGTTTGCGCTTCGGTCGTTGAATCGCTCGCTCCCTATCTGGTCCTCAATGGTAGCTGTTGAAATCAGCCCGTTAAAATGTAGATGGACATTACCTGGCAGGTCCTCAAAAACTCCGGTGATGGTGAAGGTGTTTCCTTCCAGGTCCTCCATACTCTCCCCAATCACATCCCAGGTACCGAAGTATTTATGGGCCAGGGAACGGCTTACCACCATGGTAAAAGGATTCGCCAGGGCCGTGTTGGGATCTCCGGCCACAAATGGAATGGTGAATATCTTAAAGAGGGTCGAATCGGCCAGCATGATGCTATCTTCCTTAAAGGAGTCTTCATTATGTTTGAAATAGAAATCCCTGCGGGGAAGAATGCGGGCCTGTTCCACGATCTCGGGGTACTCGTCTTTCAGGGTGGGTCCCAGGGGAATCTGTGTGATGGCAGTTAGGTCCTGTTTCTCACTGATGAAAAAGTCACCTTCGAGCCGGTAGATTCGATCGAGGTTCTCGTTGTGTTTGTCATAGGTCAACTGATCCTGGATATAGATAAATATCAGGATAGAGGCGGTAATTCCCACTGCAAGTCCCAGCAGGTTAAGCAAGGTAAAAAACTTATCCCTGACTGCATTTCTGACCAGGGAAAGTAGGTAATTTCGGAATAGTGACATCGGAACAGTTGGGTTTTGGTTATGCAATCATTCATAAATTCAATAGTGGTGCCAAAATGCATAATACACAAATAATCAGGAGTATGCGATTTTTTCACATGGCCTAAGGTGTACGAAAATGGATTATTGGTGTACATTTTCGGACAGGTGCTGAATCGTTTCGTAATAATGATTATTTTGCTACTTTTACTTTTGACCTCAATGCGATTTCAATCCTCTATGGGCCGGCTGATTTTTTTTATTGACGATGACAAAGTGATCCTGAATCTGCTGGAATATACATTTCAGAGCAGGCGTGATTATGATGTGATCTGTTATAAGACTGGGGAGGAGTGTCTGGAAAATCTGCTCCGGGAACCCAATCTGATTGTTCTGGACCACATTCTGGAAGGCGCGGATGACAACACCCTCAATGGCCTGGATACCCTGAAAGAGATCAGGAAAATTAATAAGGATATTCCTGTGGTGATTTTAACCGGACAGGGCGATGATGCGCTGCTTTCTGAATTCATGGAAAATGGGGCTAACAGGTACCTGACCAAGGATGATTATTTCATTGACTCGCTCATTGAAACCATTGAGCAGGTGATCCCCTGATCCTTGTTTTTTTAATTCCCCCTGTTTCTGTTAGTTTAATCCCCTTACTGTCATGAATTAATGCGTGATTTTTGTTTTTTTATATGAGATAAATTTATACTTTTGCACACCCAAATTGAAGAATGGTGAGCAAGCGGGGTTCATATGCAGTACGCATCTCGGGTTTAGAAGAAGGAAATCACGATTTTTCATTTGAACTTGACAGGAAGTTCTTTACTTTATTTGAGCATCCGGAAATTGAAGACGGAAATGTGCTTGCGGAGGTGATCCTGGAAAAGAAACCAGGAGTTTTTGCGCTCCATTTCTCTCTGAAGGGGGATGTGGAGGTTGTATGCGACCGTTGCCTGGAAAAATTTATGACAGGCATCTCCACTTCACAATCCATTTTCGTAAAGACAGGAGATACCCCGGGAGAGATTGAGGATGATGTGTTGATGATCGGCAGGGATGATCACGAGATTGAGGTGGGGCAGTATTTGTTTGAGTTTATTATACTGGCTCTTCCCTATCAGAAGGTTCACCCTGAAGATTCCAAAGGAAATTCAACATGTGATCCGGAGATGTTGAAACAACTGGATGCTCACAGGTTCAAAGAACCTGACCAGGGAGAAAACAGTGATCCCAGATGGGATGCATTGAAAGATATAATTGAAAAAACCAAATAGATATGGCACATCCGAAAAGAAAAATTTCGAAGACCAGAAGAGACAAGAGAAGAACACATTATAAGGCAGAAGCTCCTACACTCTCTACATGTTCCACTACAGGAACTGTACATGAACGTCACCGTGCATATTATGTTGATGGCAACCTTTATTATAAAGGTAAACTGGTCATTGACGCTGAAGCTGATCTAAGCTAAATACAATCCCACCAGGGCGGCAGCCCGATAACCCATGCAGATTGGGATCGATATTATGGGGGGCGATTTTGCTCCCGGCTCCACCATACAAGGAGCGATTCTTGCAAGAGAATCCATGCCCGGCAATGTGAATATTGCATTGATCGGCGACCAGGATATCATCGACCGCTATTCGGAAGAGCACGAGCTCGATCTCAGCGGATTATCAGTAATTCATACCAAAGATTATGTGGGGATGGAGGACCATCCGCTGAAGGTATTTAAAGAGAAGCCAGATGCTGGTCTGTTCCTTGGCCAGAGAATGCTGATGGAAGGCTCTCTCGATGGCTTCTGCAGCGCTGGCAATACCGGCGCCATGATGGTCGGCGCCATGCAGATAATTACCTCTATTCCCGGCATTATTCGTCCGGCCATTGCAGCTTCCGTTCCCAATATGGAAGGCAAACCTGCCGTGATTCTCGATGTGGGACTCAATACTGATGCACGTCCCGATGTTTTATACCAGTATGGTTCCATTGGTACCATATATTCAAAACTGGTTCATGGAATTGAAACACCAAGGGTAACTTTGTTGAATGTGGGCCTGGAGGAGAGCAAAGGAAACCTGGTCACCAGGAGTGCATACCAGTTGATGAAGGACTCTTCTGATTACAATTTCACAGGGAACATTGAGGCCAACGAGTTCTTTGTCTCGGGTCGTGCCGATGTGATTGTGACCGATGGATTCATTGGAAATATGATGTTAAAGCAGGCTGAGGCATTTTACAGGGTGGTTTCCATAAAGGATATTTGCAATGGTTATTTCGAAATGTTTAATTTTGAAAATTTTGGAGGGACCCCGATACTTGGAATTAATGCACCCTTGATAATTGGACACGGGATCTCCAATGAAACAGCAATAAAAAACATGCTCCTGCATACTTACGAAGTGGTGGGGGCTGAATTGGTAAACAGGTTAAAAGAGGAATTGAACAGATGAGTAAGATTGAGGCAGGAATAACTGGGATCCAGGGCTGGGTACCTGAATACAGGCTTACAAATGATGAACTGAGCACCATGGTGGAGACCACCGATGAGTGGATCATGCAGAGGATCGGAATCAAGGAGCGCAGAATCCTGAAAGAGGGTGCCACTTCTGATATGGGAGCAAGAGCTGTGGAAGGTTTGCTGAAGAAAACAGGAATCTCTGCAGAAGAGGTTGAACTGGTGATCTGTGCCACCATCACTGCAGACTATCCTTTTCCATCTACGGCCAATTTGATTAGCTATAAAGTGGGAATGGTGAATGCCTGGAGCTTTGACATTTCAGCAGCATGTTCCGGGTTTGTTTTTGCGTTGCAGACAGCTGCAAGTTTTGTTCAGTCGGGCCAGTATAAAAAAGTTGTGTTGGTAGGTGCCGATATGATGTCCTCCATTACCGATTATACTGACAGGACTACATGTCCGCTATTTGGTGATGCCGCAGGTGCAGTGATGATCGAACCGGTGGAAGAGGGGTTTGGAGTTCGGGATGCTATTTTGCAGGTGGACGGAAGCGGGGAAAAGAACCTTCATATGAAGGCAGGGGGATCGTTACGCCCGGCCTCGCATGAGACAGTCGATGCCAAGGAGCATTTTGTGTTCCAGGAGGGACAGGCAGTTTTTAAGGTGGCTGTCTCCAAAATGGCCGATGTATCTGTGGAGATTATGGATAAGCACGGACTCACACCTGAAACACTAACCTGGCTGGTGCCCCACCAGGCCAATATGAGAATCATCGAGGCTGTGGCCCGCAGAATGGGTATTCCCAAGGAGAAGGTCATGATCAATATTGAGAAGTACGGCAATACCACTGCTGCAACCATTCCTCTATGTCTCTGGGAATGGGAATCGCAATTGAAAAAGGGCGATAATATAATCCTGGCAGCATTTGGAGGTGGGTTCACCTGGGGGTCTCTCTATCTGAAGTGGGCATATGA
>JAGLPR010000385.1 GCA_023137255.1 Bacteroidales bacterium
TCAAATTCCACCGTGAATACATCAGGCAAATAGTCCTCTTTAGCTTCTTTGAAATAGGGAACAATGGATGGTGCCCCATCCCTGAACATGATCACATTCTCTCCGCCAAACTCGGCCACCTCCACATTTCCTGCCCTCAGATCCCACCTGGACGGAAACTCCCCATTCTCCTCCCCTTCCAGGTTGTCTTCAAAGATCACCCTATCGCCCGGTATAAAATCGTACTTGGCCCATTTCAGCTCAGGCTTTGCCTCCTTCACCTCCGCACCTTCTGCCGAAACAGCACCTTCCTGACCTTCCTGCTGCTCCTGTTGCTGTTGCTGCTGCTCCTGGGCAGGCTGCTCTGCCTTTTTCTTCTTTTTCTTACCAAAGAGCCTGTCAAATGAATCATCAATCTTCCGGTTGATCACCTTGTGGCTATCTTTCTTGATCGTTTCAACCGGTGTATCCTGGGAACATACCGGTTGAGCCATCGCCAGGGCCACCATGGCGATACCTAAGGTTAAAACATTTGTTTTCATAATATATTTGATTTTATGATTGTTTTTTAGCAATCCGGAGGACCTGCATAAGCAAATTTGTTGTTTCCGAAATAGACACAATCGCTGGCACACCTGTAAGTTTTCTTACTTAAAAATACAGCAAATTGAAGAGATTGTCAATGCTGGGAGAAATTTACGAGCCTGCCGTGATTGACTGTAAGGCTGCTACTGGTAATCCTCAGGTTCGACGGTGATTTTGGTGACAAACTCACCGTTCCTGTCTCGGTAGTGAAAAACCATCGTAAGGTGATGATCGCGCTGCACCTTCATATTGTAACCCGTCACCACACTTTCCAGGATGCGGGGTTCGATAAATCTGATCAGGCCCTTCACATCAATGTTGCTTTTCTCCTGGTAACCAGGGTGTAGTTGTATTGAAAAGTGCTGTCGGGAAAAATATTACCTGTTCCCAGAGTTTCCTGGTATTTTTCTTCCGTTGAGAGAGGCTTCATAATACCAACAAGGCAACCAGGAGAAATAACAGGACTGGCAATTCCCACAATTATGGTCTATCTTTATTTCCAAAGGTTAAAGAGTCCATGTTGATTTAATCAGGTTACCCTATGAAATTCCCGAAAACGTTTTACAATCCGCTCTCCTTGCTGGGAAGCATCATTGCCAGTGTAAGTGCACTTATTTTTGTTTTCTTTCTGGCCACCAGCTGGCTTTTTGAAGGAGGTGGAGCATATTCAGGTGTGATCATCTACATTGTGCTGCCCATATTTCTGATCATCGGACTTATCATGATTCCCATTGGAATTTCGAGAAGATCCAGGAGAATACGGAGAGAGGGAGAAGAGGGCACCAAGGCATGGATTGTGATTGATCTGAGAGATCCCAAGCAATGGAACGCCATTGCCATCTTTATTATTGCCACCATTCTATTCCTGGTTCTGACAGGAATAGGCAGCTACCAGGCTTTTCACTATACAGAGTCTAACGAATTTTGCGGAACGCTCTGCCACAGTGTGATGGAACCTGAATACGTTGCCTACCAGGAATCAGCACATTCCAGGGTGACCTGTGTGGAGTGTCATGTTGGCGAAGGGGCCGGATGGTATGTGAACAGCAAGTTGTCGGGACTCTACCAGGTATACTCGGTACTGCTCAACAAATATCCCACACCCATTGAAACCCCGATCCGAAACCTGCGGCCTGCACGTGAAACCTGCGAGAAGTGCCACTGGCCTGAAAAATTCTATTCCTACCGGTTAAGAAACATGAAAAATTACCTGGCCGATTCAGCCAATACCCAGTGGGATATCCAGCTGAAGATGAAGATCGGGTCTGAACACAATGCCCTGGGCCTGCAGGAAGGCATCCACTGGCACATTAATCCCGATGTGCATATCGACTACATTGCCTCAACCGAAAAAAGAGAATTTATACCCTGGGTGAGATATATCAATAGAGCATCTGGCGATACCATTGTTTACCAGGACATCTATGAGAGCCTCGGAGAGGAGGCATTTGACACCCTGGAGATGCGGGAGATGGACTGCCTCGATTGCCACAACAGGCCTTCACACCAGTTCCTCCCACCCCAGGAATTTACAGATGAGCTGATAGCAGCCGGTAAGATCCCTTCAGAGCTCCCTGAAGTGAAGCTGCTGGCCATGCAGATATTTAATCATCCTTTTAGCGACCGGGATTCCGGAAGCATGTTCATCAGGGAAACTGTCCGGGAATTTTACCAGGATAACTACCCTGAAATTGCAGAAGAGAGCAATTCGTTGATCGACCTAGCCACTGATGGCCTCCTGGAAGGGTATTCGAAGCATTTTTTCCCGGAGATGAAGGCCAACTGGGATGCCTATCCGAACCACATCGGGCACAGCGAATTCAACGGCTGCTTCAGGTGTCATAACGGACAGCACGAAAGCGCGGACGGAAAGGTGATCTCGAGGGACTGCAATTTGTGTCACACGATCCTTGCCCAGGGAACCGGTGAAAGCCTGGAAACCACCACAGTCGACAATTCTCTGGAGTTCAAACATCCAGTGGATATCGGGGAAGCCTGGAAAGAGATGGCTTGCGCCGATTGCCACCGGTATCTCTATTAGGGGCTTGCTTAGGCTCCCAGGGTACCTGGAACCGTTACTAGACCGACAAAGTAACACTTAACAGCATAAAGAGACATTATGTCTTTTTATGCACAATATTTGCTTCATCATCCTGTTTTAACATCACAACATAACGTTCGGGATACAGTTGCAAATCGGCGCAACTATTCACCATAAACATATAGGTGTTAGTAAAAACATTAGGTCAGTTATCTCGTATAACTAATTTTATAAAGCCATGTAAGGAATTCATACAACCAATGAAGTGAGTGGAAAATGATTTTTAATACTGAATTTTACGAAGTTTTTGTTCCTCCCTATATTTTGATCGGAGTATCAGCCCTTTTCACTTTTTTTATAACATTTTTTTCAATCCCCTCGATTGTGAGGGTATCCAAGGCTAAAGGCCTGATGGCTCATCCCAATGGCCGGACATCTCATATCGATCCAACTCCAAACCTGGGTGGAGTGGCAATTTTTGCCGGGGTTATTATATCATTTGTATTATATACCGGAATACCTGCAGCACACGAGTTGAAATACGTGATCGCAGGAATGCTCATCCTCTTTTTTTGGGGACTGAAGGACGATCTTCACCCCATGCCTGCCTATAAGAAGTTTGCTGGACAGACAATTTCTACACTATTTATTCTGGTCCCTGGCGATTTTCATCTTTCCTCGCTCCATGGCCTTTTCGGAGTAGAGGAGTTATCGTACGTCATTAGTCTGCCTTTGACATTTATTTTGTTTCTGGCATTAATAAACAGCTTCAACCTGATTGACGGAATCGACGGCCTGGCATCGGGTGTTGGCATAATAGCATCTCTTTTCTTTGGCATCGGGTTCCTGTTAATCAACCATACGTCATATGCAATAATGAGTTTCATACTAGCAGCCTCACTGATAGCCTTTTTCTACTACAATGTTTTCGGCAAGAAGAATAAGATTTTTCTTGGAGATACCGGTTCCATGTTAATTGGATTCCTTCTGGCAATTCTAGCAGTAAGGTTTCTGAATTTTGAGAATGACAATAACATATTTGATAAAGACCTGTCAACCCCTGCAGTGATACTCTGTGTTCTTATTATACCTCTTTTTGATACAGCACGGGTAGTTCTGCTTCGTATTCTGAGAGGGAAATCACCTTTTACAGCCGACAGAAGTCATATCCATCATCGCCTGCTCGATATTAGCGGATCCCATATCAAGGCTACCGCCATTATTCTAACAGTGAATGTTGTGTTTATTGGTATTGCAATCATATTCAGAAATATCGGAAATGAACTCTTGATCCTGATTACTCTGGTGCT
>JAGLPR010000386.1 GCA_023137255.1 Bacteroidales bacterium
TTCCACTTCCCCCTCCTGAATACCGCTATAGCAATCAGGGTCAGCGCAGTGTCAGCGATCAATATGGCATAACAAACCCCATTGATGTGCAGCCCCATCACATTAGTAAAGATGTAGGCCAGGGGGATTTCCATCAGCCAGAAGGCCACAAAATTGATCCATACCGGGGTGGCTGTATCACCGGCTCCGTTGATGGAGTTGACCATCACCTGGCCCAGTGCATAGACCAGGAATCCAAAACTGACCACCCGCAGGCAGGTGACTCCGCTGCTCATCACAATGGGTTCCACTGCGGAATCCACAAAGAATCCTATGAACGCATCGGGGATGGCAATGAAAATGATCGAAACCAGTCCCAGAAATACCATGTTTGCAATGCCCACCACCCAGGCTGAACGTTCAGCCCTGTCAGGCTGGTTCGCTCCCAGGTTCTGTCCCACCAGTGTGGCAGCTGCGTTGGCCAGTCCCCAGGCAGGCAGCAGCGCAAACAGAAGTATCCGTATGGCTATGGTATAGCCGGCTACAACCTCCTCTCCAAGGCTGGTCACCACCCAAACCAGGAAGATCCATGAAGAGGTGGCGATGATGTACTGTCCGATGGCTCCCAGTGAAAGCTTCACCAGTTTCACCACCTCTTTGAGCCTGATCACCATCTGTTCAGCCTTCACCTTAACCCGGTAATTTCCTTTCCCAAGCAGGTATAACTGGTACAATACCGCCATGCCCCTTCCAATGTTGGTGGCCACAGCCGCACCCTTGATCCCCAGCTCGGGGAACGGACCGATCCCAAAAATCAGAAGCGGGTCCAGTACAATGTTCAGTATATTGGCAAACCAGAGGACCCGCATGGAGATGGCGGCATCGCCGCTGCTCCGGAAAACAGCATTGATAATAAACAGCAACATAATCACCATGTTTCCTCCCAGCATGATGGTCGGATACATATACCCCATCTCGATAGTCGGCTCGGAAGCCCCCATCAAACGGAGCAGGTCTTTGGCAAAAAAGATACCTGTGGCAGAGAATACCAGCGAGACCATAATGCCGGTAAATATTGCCTGAACAGCTGCCACCGAGGCCTCTTCGGGACGCTTCTCCCCGATCCTTCGCGCAACCAGTGCAGTGGTTCCCACACTGAGACCGATCCCTATGGCGTAGATAATGGTCATCAGCGATTCTGTGATACCTACAATGGCCACCGCTTCTGCTCCCAGCCGGGAGACAAAGAAGATATCGACCAGTGCAAATACCGACTCCATGAGCATTTCCAGAACCATGGGGATGCTCAAGAGCAATATGGCCTTACTCAAAGGAATCTTTGTGAAATCGCGTTCTGAACCTGAAATGGCCTCTTTAAGATCCTGAAAAAACTCACGAAACGAAAACTCCGAAAACTTAGATTTGATACTTATATGTGACATGGATTTGAGAATTATTGGTTTGGAAAAAGAAACTGATGTGACGGGCCCGCACTAAAAGTTTAGCGGGCAGGGGGTCACGGTAATATTTCCAATAATCCTCATATTTTAGGTAGAATATGATTCAAAAGTAGTTGCTTCTGTAGAAAAATCAAAATATAGGGGCGACAATTAACAGAATCTTAACTACACTCTGTTTCGGCCAGCTGCTGTTCGGTAG
>JAGLPR010000387.1 GCA_023137255.1 Bacteroidales bacterium
TCTTCAGCGATTTGCCATACACGCGGAAGGTCTTGTATACTTTCCCTCCCATGTACTCCATCTCTGCCCGAACTTTGGAATTGGTCTCCATTTCAAGGTGACTATCGATGTACATCAATCCCTGCTTCCTGGCCGAGTCGAGCATGGCCGATCCCATGATGGTGTCGATCCCTCTGTTCTGATAGTCAGGATGAATTGCTCCCAGCAACAGGTTCAGTTGTTTGGTACGCCGGCCGGCCAGAAGTATCTGGATGATCCCTATGGGCAATATGTACCCCCTGGATTGCTTGATTCCTTTGCTTATGTCGGGCATACCTATCACAAAAGCAATGGCCTCCCGGCGCTCATTCAATACCGCCTTAATCAGGCGGGGATCCATGATCAACAGGTAGCGGTTGGCAAAATCGTCCATCTCCTCCAGTGTGAAGGGCATGAAGCCGTAAATCTCTGTAAAGGTCTCATTGATCAGTGTGAAAATGGGCCTGATCCACGGTCTCAGATCGCTTCGCCTGGTAAATTCAAGCAGTTGGATTCCCGGATTGTTCCGTAGGGCCCTTTCTGCCACCCTGCTGTAAAGCTCGGGAGTGGTTTCGGGTATCCTGATCTTATAAACCACCAGGTCTATATCCTTTCGGAAACCGAGCTCATCAAGGTGCCCGATGATGTATTCTTGATTGCAATGGGTGGCAATAGACACCGGCTCATTAAATCCCTCAATAAGGTATCCCTGCGGGTCCTTATCTGAAAAGGCCAGGGGACCCACCAATTTTTCCATCCCCTTGATTTTGGCCCAGTTTTCTACGTGCTGAAGCAGCACCTCTATCACTTCGCGATCGTCCCACGCCTCCAGGAAATTGAAGCGTGAATGCTTTTCGCGATGCAGTTCGTTGTATTTGTAATTGATGATCCCCACGATCCGGCCCACTACCCTCTTTCCCCTGTAAGCCAGGAGCATGATCACATCGCTGTAGTCGAACGACTTGTTCTTTTTTGCATTAAAAAACTCCCACTCGTCGGAGTAAAGGGGAGGAATCCAGTTTTTGTGGTTTTTATGAACCTTCGCCGGAAAATGAATGAATTTGCGAAGGTCCCGCCTGGTACAGACAGGTTTTACAACAATCTCCATCAACTTGGTTTTAGTGGTAGTTCGGGCGACAAAATAGGGATTTTCCGGGAGTGTTAAAACATCTCGGCCAGTTTATCAAGACTTTCACCGCTTACCCTGTTTACGATCCATTCATTCATCAGCGTAGCACCCAGCGACTCATAAAACTCTATGGCGGGTTCGTTCCAATCCAGTACGGCCCACTCCAGCCTGCCACAATCCCGCTCCAAAGCCAGTCTGGCCAGGTAAGTCAGCAACGATTTTCCATAACCTTTGCCCCGGTACTCCTTCAGCACAAAAAGATCCTCCAGGTAGATCCCCGGTTTGCCCAGGAAGGTGGAAAAGTTATGAAAGAATAGGGCAAACCCCACGGGCACCTCCCCCTCATATCCCAGGATCACCTCGGCCACCTTATCCTCTCCAAAAAGATATTTTTCCAGGTTCTCTTCGGTCACTACTACTTCATGAGAGAGGCGTTCATAATCGGCCAGCTTCCTGATGAAATCGAGGATCAACGGAACATCTTTAACTTCAGCTATCCGAAGAGAGAAGAGGTCAATATTTGTGGGGATGGACATAGCAGTCGTTTAAGAATTATCGTAAGTGGGAATGTAGGTGGGGTGTTCCAGGAAATAGTTTCTTGTCTTTTCGGGCATATCGTTAAAGCGCACCCGGATATCGGCATGATAGGTACCCATGAATTTGTGCATAACGCCCAGCTTCTGCCTTTCACGGAAAATCGTGTAAAGATGAGAATCTTCA
This sequence comes from Bacteroidales bacterium, assembly GCA_023137255.1. Lineage (GTDB taxonomy): Bacteria > Bacteroidota > Bacteroidia > Bacteroidales. The sequence continues at coordinate 1,868 of JAGLPR010000387.1, forward strand.
TCCATCATTATCATGGCTATATAGGTGCCGGTCCGTTCAAGCACCCCCTCCATCAATTCATACAGGGCGGCTTCGTATCCCGGTTTGCAATAGATGGCATCAAAGGCCAGGAACCTTAACTCCTCTAAAGATATACGCTTCTTAACCCAGGGAATCTTTGTGAGCCACCTCATGGCCACGTTGGCCATCCTGCTTCCAAAATCAACAATCTTCCATTGTACCGGGTAGATCTGGACACCGGCCACCACCCGGCCATTCTCTTTGATCACAAAATAGTCGTTGTTCTTAAAGACAGGTTCGGTAAAGAAAAGGGTATAATTGCTATAGTACTCCTTAAGCAAATCAAGAACTTGCTTCTTATCAGCTTCCACGATCTGTTCTATCCGGTTCGATTTTTTCGGTTTCAGCCTGCTGAAACTGAACCCGGCCATCTCACCCACGGTCTCCAGTCCCATCTGGGCACTGAAATTCATAGAGCGAAGATTCGTCTGGTCGATAATCGCAAATACGATGGAAGGTTGATTAGGATCCTGCTCTCCCTCCCTGAGCTGAGACGGATTGGCAACAACCGGCTGCATAAAACGGCCCAGTACCGAGGAACGCTTCTGCTCATCCTGCAGGTCCGTTTTCTCCTTTCGTTTTTTGGGAACGGACCGCATGGGGGCCTTGATGGAGAAGTAGCGGATCAGCCAGCTGTCGTGCGATAGTCCGTCTGTAACTGATGGCTTACCGCAGAATCCCACCGATCCCATCATCTTACCCGATTTCCGGAGGTACATGAAGTATTTCTCATCACCCGACATCATTCTCTCTTCCAGACTGGTATGATGGTACCGCAATCCCCCGGGCTGCCCCATCAAGGTGCTGTGCATATGTTCAAGCAGCTCCTGCCCCGGGGCCTCCTCTACCTCTACATTCAAATCGTGAAATGTCAATAGTGTGCGGCCACTTTTCATCCCGCAAATATAGTAAGAGAAAGAGAAATAGAATTAATTTCCCCTTTTGGTCTCAATTAGAATCACGCCATTGGTCCCCCTGGAACCATACATAGCAGCCATCCCGTCCTTTAAAACACTGATGGAGCTGATTTCGCACGGGTAGATCCAATCGATGTCGGCCGAAATAGATCCATCCACCACATAAAGTACTTCAGTTGATGCGTTGACCGTCTGAATGCCGCGTATATAAATCACATAACTCCCAGAGGTCCCATCCACCACCACTCCCGGGAACCGGCCTCTCAATAATTCATAGACATTGGAGAAGTTAC
>JAGLPR010000388.1 GCA_023137255.1 Bacteroidales bacterium
CTGCCAGCCTGGTGGACAAGATCATCGGATACAGCGATCCAGATAAACAGGGCGATTGGAGGAATGCTATCTGTTTTATCGGGGATGACGAAGACAACAACATCCATATGCAGCAGGCAGATGAACTGGCCAGGTATGTGGAGGACTACTATCCGGCATACAACATCAATAAGATATACCTGGATGCCTATCCCCAGGAAAACCTGGCTACCGGACCCCACTACCCCGATGTGAACAGGGCATTTAGTGAGCAGGTAAACCGTGGTGCCCTGATCATCAATTATTCCGGGCACGGAGGCATCCAGGGACTGGCCCACGAAAAGATCATCACCATCCACGATATTCTCTCCTGGACCAACCAGGACAGACTGCCTCTTTTTATGACCGCCACCTGTGAATTCAGCAGATTTGACGAGTACAACCGGTCTGAAGATCTGGAGGTGACTTCCGCCGGAGAGGAGGTCCTCTTAAACAGTGTCGGGGGAGGGATCGGGCTGTTTACCACCACCCGTCTGGTCTATTCGGGACCCAACCATGTGCTGAATGAGAGGTTTTATGAGGTGGTGTTTGAGAAGGATGCTAACCAGCAATATTACAGGTTGGGCGACATCATCAGATACAGTAAGAACAATACGGGAGCAGGGATCAACAAGCGCAATTTCACCCTCCTGGGCGATCCGTCACTCAGACTCGCCTATCCGCAGAACCGGGTGGTGACCGACTTAATCAATGGAGGACCTGCTTCAGAGGACGCCGACTCCCTCTCCGCCTTCCAGTGGGTCACGATATCCGGACACATTGAAAGTGAGAGCGAATGGGTCATGAATGATTTTAACGGATCAGTCTACCCCAAGGTATTCGATAAGGAGAAAAAGGTGGAAACCCTCGCCAATGATGGCTTTCCGGTTTTCAACTACAATGTAAGGAACAACATCCTTTACAGCGGAGAAGCCACGGTGACCAACGGGAGATTCAGCTTTGGTTTTTATGTTCCGAAAGATATCAACTACGCCTATGGCCCGGGCAAAATAAGTTACTACAGCAGCAACGCCGAAACCGATGCCCATGGTTCCTGTGAAGAGTTTATCGTTGGGGGGATCGGGACAGAAAATGTCACCGATGCTGAACTCCCGCGGGTGGATCTGTTTATGAATGATTCCTTTTTCGTTTCAGGGGGAATCACCGATGTCAGCCCTGTGCTCCTGGCATATGTGTCAGACAACTACGGGATCAACACTACCGGGAACGGGATCGGACATGACCTGACCGCGGTGCTTGATGAGGAGAGGGTCAACGCAGTAATTCTGAACGAATTTTACCAGGCCAATACCGATAGTTTCAATTCTGGAGTGATCCGCTATCCCTACAGCAACCTGGAACCGGGACGCCACGAGGTGACTGTAAAAATCTGGGATATTCACAACAACTCAACAGAATCGACACTCGATTTTGTGGTCATGGACTCGGAAGAGATGTTGATGGATCAGGTATATAACTATCCCAATCCGTTCTTCGACCGGACCTGGTTCAACATAACACACAACCGGCCCGACCGGGAAATGAGACTTGTACTGACCATCCACAAGCTCTCGGGGGAGATGGTCAGAATCATCGACACAAAGATCTACTCGCCCGGTTACAGGCTGGAGCCCCTGGAGTGGGACGGAACCTCTTCGGGCGGATCTAAAATGGGGGGAGGAGTTTACGTCTACAGAGCCACTCTGAGTACCGAAGAGGGAGAGGTGGCATCATCGTCCGGTAAACTGATCATCTCACGGTAAGAAAACATGAAAAAAAAGACCACTTTGTATACTAAAGCAGACCTGTTTACGTACTAGAAAGACGACGGGACGGCCCGGTAAAAGTTATATTAATACTATATTTGCAGACCAAAATATTAGAAATGTATAAAGGAGTAAGAGCAGGATTGATTGCATTGTTGACAGGAACGTTCATTCTGGTTTCTTCAGGGGTGAAGGGACAGATTCAAACAGGTGAACTGGGGGGGGCCGAACTAAATGCCATTCAGACTGCCGTACCGTTTCTTACCATAGCTCCCGATTCCAGGTCTGGTGGCATGGGCGACGTGGGAGTAGCTTCCACACCCGATGTGAATTCTCAGCACTGGAACATTGGTAAATATGCTTTCCTGGACAGCAAAGGTGGATTTGCCATCTCCTACACCCCGTGGCTCAGGAACCTGATCCCCGATATTAACCTGGCCTACCTCACCGGATTCTTCAGGATCGATGAGCAGCAGGTGATCAGTACTTCACTTCGCTATTTCTCCCTTGGAGACATCACATTTACAAATATTGACGGCAGCTTTGCAGGACAGTACAATCCCAATGAATTTGCGGTAGATGCAGGATACTCAAGGCTTTTTACCGATAACTTTTCCGGGGGGATCGCGTTTCGCTTTATCCGCTCCGACCTGACCAGCGGCCAGGTAACTTCCGACGGACAAGCTACCAGGGCCGGAATCTCGTTTGCAGCGGACCTGGGATTCTACTACGAGAACCAAGTCAATGTAGGCTCCAGCGATGGGGAATGGGCCGCAGGGATAAGCCTGACCAACATGGGTACACCCATCTCCTACACGGTGGATGCCGATAAAACTCCCATCCCCACCAACATGAGGATTGGCGGACGTTTCAGCTACAACATCGACGAATACAACACGGTATCATTTCATGCGGACCTGAATAAACTTCTGGTACCCACCCCACCCGTGGTAGAACCAGATTCTAGCGGTGAACTGGTAGTGGTCAGGGGGAAAGACTCCCCGGGATCAACCGTTCTTGGCATGGTTCAGTCCTTTTATGATGCACCCGGTGTGCTTCGTAGCAACGGCGACTACAGTGTATTATCGGAGGAGTTGCATGAGATCGCATACAGCTTTGGGGCCGAATACTGGTACAGGAACCAGTTTGCAGTGAGGACCGGCTATTTTCATGAACACTCAAGCAAAGGGAACAGGAAGTATTTTACTGTGGGTGTGGGACTAAAGCTTAATGTATTTGCGCTGGACTTTGCCTACCTGGTTCCAACTAACGGACAGAGCAGCCCGTTGGCCAACACCCTCAGGTTTACGCTCGGTTTTGACTTTGCAGACCTGAATCTATAAAATCCATGAGTTTCCGGATCGGTTTCGGTTATGATGTGCACCGCCTGGAAGAAGGAATCCCTTTCTGGCTGGGAGGTATTGAAATTCCACATTATAAGGGAGCCGTGGGCCATTCCGATGCAGATGTACTGATTCATGCCATTTGCGATGCCATGCTGGGGGCAGCTGCCCTGGGCGATATAGGTACCCATTTCCCCGAAACCGACGAAACCTATAAAGGCATTGCCAGTACCATACTACTGAAGAGGTGCATGGAACTTCTCCGCTCCAGTGGTTACGAGATTGGAAACATCGACAGCACCATCTGCCTTCAGACCCCAAAGGTCTTACCTTTCATCCCCGAGATGAGTCAACAGATAGCCAGGCAACTGGGTCTGAATGAAAACCAGGTGTCTGTTAAAGCTACCACCGAAGAGCGCCTGGGTTTCACAGGACGCGAAGAGGGTGTCTCGGCCTATGCTGTTGTACTTATTCAGACGGCATCCTGATCCCGGAGTAATAAATTCCACATTCTAATCATTGACCAGATGCTCAAGAGCGCTTGGCATTGCCCAATGAAGGATAATAATTATATTTGTTAACCATTTCACAGAAATCAGTTTTGACAGAACGGAAAAAAACAGTGGTCCTGGGTGCAAGTCCCAATCCGGTCAGGTTTTCCCACAAGGCGGTAAAAAGCCTTTTGCGTCATGATGAAGAGGTCGTTGCGGTAGGCTTCAGGGAGGGCCTGATCGTGGAAGAGGAGATTCTGACTGGACAGCCCCATATTGAAAGCGTGCATACAGTCTCCATCTATATCGGCTCGTCCAGACAAACAGATTACTATGATTACATCATCTCCCTGAAACCAAAAAGGGTGATCTTCAACCCGGGAACCGTCAACCCTGAATTTATGGCACGCCTGAAGGGTGAAGGCATCGAGCCTGTAAGTGAATGCATGCTGGTGCTGCTTAATGAGGGAGAATATTAAGACCCATGGAAGGCATTTACAATCTGCAACTGCTTCAGGAGATCATTAAGAATGAAAAGGGGGTACTGCTCTATTTTTCCAGCGATTCCTGTTCGGTATGTAAGGTACTCAAGCCGAAGGTGGAACAACTGCTCCGGGAAAAATTCCCGAAAATGACCGTTCGCTATGTGGATACTGAGCTTAGCCCCGTGATTTCAGGACAGTTCAGGGTATTCACCATCCTCACCATCCTGATCTGGTTTGAAGGGAAGGAGCAGGTCCGTTTCAGCAGGAACATCAGCATGCACCAGCTGGAAGAGTCCGTCTCAAGGCCCTACTCCATGGTTTTTTGACTTTCAGCTTTAGACTTTCAGCTTTAGACTATCTATCAGGTTGTCATCCACCAGGTTCGGAACAGTCACCTTCAGCAGTGGAGTACGATCCATCTCCCTTTTAATGGCCCTGATCGCTCCCTCATTCCTGGCCCAGCTTCTTCTTGCAATGCCGTTGTTCACATCCCAGTGCAGCAGCATCTCCAGCCTGCGGTCCGCCTCCCCGGAACCATCCAGCACCATTCCAAATCCTCCGTTAATTACCTCTCCCCAGCCTACGCCTCCTCCATTGTGCAGCGAGACCCAGGTGGCACCCCGGAAGGAGTCCCCGATCACATTGTGAACAGCCATATCGGCAGTAAGCGCCGATCCGTCATATATGTTGGAGGTCTCCCGGTAAGGAGAATCTGTCCCCGATACATCGTGGTGATCACGACCCAGCACCACGGGTGCCGAGATCTTCCCGTCACGAATGGCCCTGTTAAATGCTTTTGCAATGGCAATCCGGCCCACGCTGTCGGCATAGAGGATCCTGGCCTGGGAACCCACCACCATCCGGTGACCCTCCGCCTCCCTGATCCAGTGAAGGTTATCCTCCAACTGACCCATGATCTCAGGAGGAGCCTCTGCAGCCAGCTGCTCCAGTACTCCGGCGGCAATCTGGTCGGTGACCGACAGGTCGGCCGGGTCCGAGGAGGTGCAGACCCATCGGAACGGGCCAAATCCATAGTCGAAGAAAAGCGGCCCCATGATCGCCTGCACATACGACTGGTACCGGTAGTTCCCGTCAGGAGCAAATACCTCAGCTCCTGCCCTGCCCGACTCCAGCAGAAAGGCGTTCCCGTAATCCCAGAAATACATCCCTTTTTCCACCAGGCCGTTTACTGCCTCAACATGTCTTCGCAGCGATGTTTGAACAGCCTCTTTAAACCGCTCCGGCTCTCCTGTCATCATGCTGTTGGCCTCTTCAAAGGTCATTCCGGCCGGGTAGTACCCTCCGGCAAAAGGATTGTGAAGAGAGGTCTGATCGGATCCCAACTCCACCGGGATCTCATTTTCAAGGAAGAACTCCCAGAGATCTACCACATTACCGTTGTAGGCAAGTGAAACAGCCTCCTTCTTATGGCGTGCTTTGACCAGCCGTTCAGCCAGAAGTTCCAAATCGGTAAACACCTCATCCACCCAACCCTGAGAGTGACGCACAGCAGTGGCCTTCGGATTCACTTCAGCCACCACACAAATTCCCCCGGCAATCACCGTTGCTTTGGGCTGGGCTCCTGACATGCCCCCGAGGCCCGAGGTAACAAACACCTTTCCTTTCAGGGTACCATCTCCGCCCTTTAGTTTCAACCTTCCGGCATTCATCACAGTGATGGTGGTTCCGTGTACGATTCCCTGAGGACCAATGTACATGAAGGAACCTGCAGTCATCTGCCCATACTGGCTTACGCCCAGTGCATTCATCCGTTCATAATCGTCCTGTCCAGAGTAGTTGGGAATCACCATGCCATTGGTCACCACCACCCTGGGGGCATCCCTGTGGGAGGGGAAAAGACCCATGGGGTGACCCGAATAGAGCACCAGGGTCTGCTCGTCGGTCATCTCCGCCAGGTACTTCATGGCCAGACGGTACTGGGCCCAGTTCTGAAAGACGGCTCCGTTCCCACCATAGGTAATCAACTCGTCGGGGTGCTGTGCCACTGCATGATCCAGGTTATTGGAGAGCATCATCATGATGGCTGCTGCCTGGACAGAACAGTGGGGGAAAGCATCCAGACTGCGGGCCGAAATGGGGTAGTCCGGTTTGTAGCGGTACATGTAGATCCTTCCGTGCTGCTCCAGTTCAGCCGCAAATTCTTTGATCACTGCGGAGTGGTGTTCCGCAGGAATGTACCTGAGGGCATTGCGGAGGGCCAGTTTCTTCTCTTCCGGGGAAAGAACATCCCTCCGTTTCGGGGCATGGTTCAGTTCCGGGTCGTACGGTTTCTCACCGGGCAGCCCCACCGGAATCCCTTCCAGGATGGCTGCCTTAAATTCTTCTGCATTCATGGTCACAAAAACTATTCTGTAATGCAAAAATAGTAATTTCAGCCACCCCTTTCATCGATTTTTCACCGATAATTAGCTTCATTTGTCCGAAATCGTTCCACAAAAGTTAACTTTATTTGTTTAATTGAAAACGTGGATTAGAAAACCGAAAAAATAAGAGAAATGAACAAGAAAAACAGAACCTGGATCTATATTGGAGTTATCGTATTACTGGTCGTCCTCTGGGGGGTGAAGAGGTACAACGGGTTTGTTACCCTTGAAGAGGGGGTAACCGGACAGTGGGCCAATGTGGAAAATGTCTACCAGCGGCGTGTCGATCTGATTCCCAACCTGGTCAATACGGTGAAAGGGTATGCCGAACATGAGCAGGAGACACTCACCGGGGTCATTGAGGCACGGGCCAAGGCAACCAGTGTAACCATCGATCCCACCAATCTGACACCGGAATCGCTGGCTGCCTTCCAGCAGGCGCAGGATGGACTCAGCTCGGCCCTTTCGAGGCTGCTGGTCACCATTGAACGGTATCCCGATCTGAAGGCCAATCAGAATTTTCTTGAACTCCAGGCTCAACTGGAGGGCACCGAAAACCGGATTGCCGTGGAGAGGCGAAAATTCAATGAGATCACCCGTGGGTTCAACACCTCCATCCGGAAATTCCCGGCCAGCATTGTGGCAGGTGTAACCGGCTTTGAGAAGAAGGGTTATTTCGAAGCCATCCAGGGTGCCGATACTGCCCCCGTGGTGGAGTTTTAATGCGAAGTTTTACTACAGTGTAACAATTTTTTCTATGACAGCTGCAAACTTCTTTTCCAAAGAGGAAAAGGAACAGATCAAGGCGGCCGTACAGACGGCCGAACTAAACACATCGGGTGAGATCAGGGTGCATATCGATAACCATTGTAAGGAGGAGGTGATGGACCGGGCCGCATGGTGGTTCGGAAAGTTGGAGATGCATAAGACGGAACAGCGCAATGGTGTGCTGTTCTACCTGGCAGTAAAGGACCATAAGTTTGCCATCCTGGGCGATGCAGGAATCAATGCCGTGACCCTGGACGATTTCTGGGACACCATCAAAGCAAAGATGCTTGGACATTTCAGCGAAGGAACATTTGCCACCGGTCTGCAGGAAGGAATCCTGATGGCCGGGGAGGCCCTGAAAGAACATTTCCCCTACCAGGACGGAGATGTAAACGAATTGTCTGATGAAATATCTTTTGGAGGAAAAAAGGAATGAAAAAATCATATGTTATCACCATCTGCCTGCTGATCATGGTCCCGTTGTGGAGCATGGCGCAGGATAAGCTCCCGGTTCCGGCCACTCCCGGTTCCTGGGTAAACGATTATGCAGGGGTATTCAGCACCGCTGAAGCAAGCGCTCTGGACCGGAAACTCAATGAATTTGAATACCGAAGCTCCACCCAGATCTTTGTGGTAACGCTGGATGATAACGGGGGATACCCTGCTTCCATGCTGGCCCCAATGATCGGCGAACAGTGGGGTGTGGGACAGAAAGGAAAGGACAACGGGCTGCTGGTGGTGGTCGATATTCAGGAACGGGATGTATTTATCTCCACCGGTTACGGCCTGGAGGAGTTTATACCTGATGCCATTGCCAGCCGGATTGTGCAGAACGAGATCCTTCCCAACTTCAAAAGCGGAAACTACTATGGCGGGATCGACGCAGCCACGGACGTAATGATTTCGCTGCTCGACGGCCAATTCACAGCCGATGAGTACAGGAAGCAGAGCTCTTCCGGGGGAGCCTCTACCTTTGGAGGGTTGATCTTTATGATCATCCTCTTCTCCATCCTGTTTGGAGGAAGGCGCAGAAGTGCCGGAATGGGCCGGAGCAACCTGCCTCTCTGGATCGCCCTTGGAATGATGTCGGGTAACCGGCACTCAGGCAGCTGGAGCAACTTCTCCTCGGGCAGCAGCGGAGGTGGTTTTGGAGGTTTCTCCGGCGGGGGCGGCGGCTCATTTGGCGGCGGAGGCGCCGGTGGCAGCTGGTAGGATTACCTGACGGTTTCCAGTGACTTGCGAAGGAGTTTAGTCATGCGTTCCAGTTGGAATTCAACAGCCCTTTGCCCCTGTTCTGCACTGGCATAGAGACGGGGATCCCTTCCTGCAACTGCCAGTGGTTAATCACGTGCCTGGTAGAGGGCCCGTGTCCATGTGCTACGATAATTTTAAATCCGGCACGTACCAGCTGTTTGATGGAGTGCTCAACAATCTGGTGAAAAAGATCATCTGGCACCCAGTAGCAGCTGCCATCCAATTGTTGTGCAGGCATATACGATCTTCCCTCTTCATGGCTTAGCCAGTGATCCATTCCGTATAGTTCCTTCTCATCCTGCGATGGCGGTGACCAGTATCAATAGGGTAAACCTGTTCATAACTATGGGTTTGGTGAGGAGTGGAAGATAGACAAAAGTGTCAACTTATTGCTATATTGATCTTCTTAAAATGATTCCCGGCCATGCATGAAATGACCTCCCGTTTGCACATGCTGTTTCTCCTGAGCCTGATCTTTCTCGGCACAACACTTATTGCCCAGGAGTCGAAGTTAAAACTGGTTTTCACCGGCGATATCATGGGTCACGATACCCAGATCGCTTCGGCACTGGCCACCGGTGAACCGGGATACGATTATAAGCCGTGTTTCCAATACCTGCGTCCCTACCTGCAGGAGGCCGACCTGGTCATCGGGAACCTGGAGGTCACCTTTGCCGGTCCGCCCTACAAAGGTTACCCGGCCTTTTCCAGTCCAGATGAGCTTGCCGATGCCCTGAAATGGGCCGGGTTTGATATCCTGGTCAATGCCAACAACCACGCCCTGGACCGGGGACAGAAGGGGATGGAAAGGACCATTGAACAGCTGGATCAAAGAGTACTTATTCAGACTGGCACATTCACCCATCCCACCAAACGCGCTACCCACTATCCGCTGGTGATGGAAAAGAATGGAATACGGATCGCCCTGCTGAATTACACCTATGGCACAAACGGTCTGAAAGATACCCCACCAGCCATTGTCAACCGCATTGATAAAGTTCAGATCCAGGGGGATCTGGAGAAAGCGGCTACAGCCGAACCCGATTTCATCCTGGTGACCATGCACTGGGGAAGCGAATACCAACTGAATGAGAACAGTCAGCAGAGAGATCTGGCCAATTTTATGTTCAGACACGGGGCCGACTGCATCATCGGATCCCATCCCCATGTGGTGCAGCCCATCAGGGGTGAAGGAGCAGGGAACCTGGTGGTCTATTCCATGGGAAACCTGATTTCAAACCAGCGAGACCGTTATCGAAACGGGGGAATCCTGTTTGAGCTGGAGTTGGTGAAGGGAACAGAAGGCCCTGAGATCCTGAACTTTGCCTACCTGCCTGTGTGGGTATGGAAACCTCGCACAAAAAAAGGCACCCGCTTTACGCTGATGCCTGCAAATCTTGAGCTTGCTTCTGTTTCCCAACTGGGAATGTCTCCAGAGGATAGGGGTAAAATGTTACAGTTCCTGAACGATACCCGATCCCGTCTAAAAGATTGTGATGAGTCGGCCGTTCCGTCGCCTGCTACTATTTCTCCTCGCTGAGTTTGGAATCAACCAGGATTCTTCCACAGTATTCGCAAACGATGATCTTCTTCCTGGAAGCAATGTCAAGTTGACGCTGGGGCGGGATCTTGTTGAAACATCCGCCGCACGCATCACGCTCCACCGGTACAACAGCCAATCCATTCAGCGCATTCCCCCTGATCTTTTTGTAGGCAGAAATAAGACGTTCTTCAATGATTCCTTCCAGATTGGTTGATTTTTTCTCCATCACATCCTCTTCCTTCTTGGTCTCCTCAACGATGTCCTCCAGCTCCTTCTGCTTATTGTCCAGGTCGAGCTTCCGCTCATCAAGAACTCCTGTCGATTCTTCGATGACCACTTTCTTCTCGTCAATCTGGACAGCGAATTCACGGATGCGCTTTTCGGAAAGCTCTATCTCCAGGGTCTGGAATTCGATCTCCTTGGAGAGGGAGTCATACTCACGGTTGTTCCTTACATTGTTCTGCTGCTCCTCATACTTCTTGATGAGCTCCTGTGCATTGGTAATCTCCTGCTTCTTTCCGCTGATGGATTTTTCAAGGCCCTCAATGTCATCATCGTACTTGGAAACGCGGGTCTGTAACCCTTCTATTTCATCTTCAAGGTCCTGAACTTCAAGGGGCAGCTCCCCGCGAAGAATCCGGATTTTATCTATGGCAGTGTCTACCAGCTGCAGGTCGTATAATGCTTTTAACTTTTCAGCAACAGTCATCTCTGCAACCTCTGCACTTTTCTTTGCTTTCGCCATGAACTAAAAATATTTAATTGGATTTGTATCTGTTTCCGATAAACGGATTGCAAATTTAGGGAAATTTTTCATAAGTAGATCATAAAAAAGCTCCCTTGTAAATTGCTCACTTTCAAAATGACCAATATCCATGATTACAATCCTCCCGTCGGCGTCAAAAAACTGGTGGTATTTCACATCACCTGTCACAAATACATCGGCTCCTGAAGCCACCGCCCTCCTTATCAAAAAGCTGCCCGATCCTCCACAAAGGGCTACCTTTCTCACTGCTTTGCCACGCAACGCGGTGTGCCGGATCACTCCTGTACCGAACCGGTCCTTTACAAATCCCAGGAAGACCTCCTCATCCATCGGATTCTGCAGGTTCCCAACCATGCCCATTCCGTTTCTGGGGTCAATATTCTCCAGGGGATAGATATCATAGGCCACCTCCTCGTACGGATGTGCCCTGGTCAGGGCCCTGACCACCTTAGAAACCAGGGGAACAGGGACAACGGTTTCCAGCCTGGTTTCCGGTTCGTGGTGCAATTTCCCGGGCTCACCCACAAACGGATTGCTCCCTTCTGAACCTCTGAAGGTTCCCTTCCCTTCCAGCTTGAAACTACAACTGTCGTAGGCCCCTATATGTCCGGCCCCAGCATCAAACATGGCCTGCCTTACCTGCTCAAGGTAATCATGTGGTACAAACACCACCAGTTTCTTCAGCTGTCCATCCGCAGGTTCCAGGATCTCCTGGTCCACCAGTCCCAAGCGGTTGGCCATGGCGGTATTTACCCCGCCCGAAATGGCATCGAAGTTGGTATGTCCGCTGTAGATGGCAATCTCCTTTTGGATGGCCATCCTGACAATCCGCTCTGTTGCATTTTTACCGGTAATCGACTTGAGTTCCCCGAAAATCACCGGGTGGTGCGAAACCACCAGATTAAATCCTAGTTTTTCGGCCTCCGACAACACCTCCTCGCTTACATCGAGGGTCACCAGGATACCGGTCACCTTCATTTCGTGGTCACCTACCTGTAATCCAGAATTGTCGTACGATTCCTGGAGAGAAAGTGGTGCCACTCCCTCCATGGCAGTGATAATCTCCCTGAGCAGTATCATGATACCAGGTCAATAAGCATCTCCTTGATGTTCTCCAGGGACCTGATGATTTCGAAGTTATGTTCCGTATCCTCCTTATTCTCCTTCATCTTCTTTTTGGCCCCTTTCAGGGTCATCCCTTTCTCCTTGACAAGGTGATAGATAATGTGAAAGTTATCAATATCCTTTTTGGTAAACAGCCGGTTGCCCTTTTTATTCTTCTTCGGTTTGATGATGTCAAACTCCTTCTCCCAGAACCGGATCAGAGAAGTGTTTACCTTAAACATATCGGCCACCTCACCGATGGAGTAATACAACTTTTCAACTTTAATTTCCTTATAGGGCATGGGACTCTGATTTTCAATTAAAAGATTCAATTTAGCAATTTCCGGTATAGAAATCAAGCGTGCTTCTTTCAGAGGATGCTAACGAATCCAAAGGATCCCGTCGCTGTCCACCACCAGATCCTGCTCCGGAAAATCCTCTTCGGTCAGTTCCTTCAGTAAGGTCACCGCCCTTCCGGCAGGGTCGACCCTCGGGCCCCCTTGTCCAGGCTGGTATACAGGAACCACTTCACCGGAGAGGAATCGGCCCTCCCTGTCGGTCATCACCTTCACAATGGGTGCAATTCCGTTGGGGCCCTTCAGGTTAAAGCGCCTGTAGGTGGCAAAATTCCCCAGGCTGTAACAGATCAGCCTCTCCTCATACAACTCAACCGCCCTGGTTACATGCGGCCCGTGTCCGAATACCACATCGGCGCCTGCATCCACCACAGCGTGGGCAAACCGGTAGACACTGCCCCGGTTGTATCCCAGATACTCCTCATCGCCACGCACCACATGCTGGTGATCCCTTCCCTCACCACCGCCATGAAACGAAATGATCACCACATCGGCCAGTGAATCGAGCATACTGGTGATCTCAGCAGCCGCACCGTAATCCTTAAGATCCATGGTTCCCCGGTTGGGAGCAAATGCAGCAAATCCATAGCTTACCCCCCCCTTCTCAAACAGCGTCCACGGATGGGTAATGAACCCTGCATAGGCCACTCCGGACGAATCAAGCAGGGCTGCGGTGTATGCCCTGCCCACAGCTCCGAAATCATTCACATGGTTGTTGGCCACACTCAACACGTCGTAGCCTGCTTCCAGGACACATGAGAGAAAATGATCGGGCATCCTGAATACATAGCAAAGGGTGGGATCTTTGCAGTTTTTCGGGGTTCCGCCCTCTGCACAGAATACCCCCTCCAAATTCCCGAAAAGCAGGTCGCCCGATTGTAGTACATGGTGCACCGGCCGCAGCAACGGTGAGCAATCGCTGCCCGGGGGGAGGTAACTCTCCGAAGGGTAGTTGGTTCCCAGCATGATGTCGCCGGTCCCGATAATACAGAGGGGATCCTGCTCCAATTCAGCAATCCTGTAGAAATAAGCCCATAACACTGAATCGGAGAGGGCGGCATCCAGAGTGTCGGAGCCTGGTATTGAATCCCGGACAGGTTCCTGATCGGTGGTTTCAGAGAGGGTATCGCTGCCCCATATCTCAGGAAAGAGAGCTGGAAGAAAAATAGGTAAGGACGGGAGAATGGTATCCGGAACAGGTTCCTGGGCCTGGCCCCCGAGAGAAACCAACAACGCTAACCCTATCATCACCAGCCTCATACGGCACCTTCTGTCAGTTAATATCAAATGAGGGGTCGGCGTTTGAGAGCATGTCGATCATATGCTCATACTCTACGGGCGATAAATCATTGGCGTAGTAGTTAATGGGGTCGACCGGCTTGCCGTTCACATGCACTTCGTAATGCAGGTGAGGCGACTTGGAGAGCCCTGTACTGCCCACCCTGGCAATCACCTCGCCTCTGTTTACCTGCTGTCCGGGTTCAACCAGCACCTCATCACAGTGCCCGTACAGTGTACGGTAGCCATGTCCGTGATCGATCAGCACCTTCTTCCCGAATCCTCCTTCACGGTAACCTGCCTGCAAAATCTTTCCGTCTGCAGTGGCATAAATATTGGTTCCCCTGGGTGCCGTCAGGTCAATCCCTTCATGGAGCCTGACTACTTTCAGGATGGGATGAAAACGCATTCCAAATGAGGAACCGAAGCGGGTCAGGTCCTTCATACCCAAAGGCTGAATGGCGGGTCGTGCAGCCATCCACTCCTCCTTGGTCCATGCCAGTTCAATGACCTTATCAAAAGAGGTGGATTGCATCACCAGTTTACGTTCGATCTGATCAATGTTCTGGTAAGTATGCCTCAACAGGTTGGCATGTTTGTATTGCTGCAGCCACTCATACTTCCTGGAACCTCCGACACCCACACTCCTTTTGGAAGAGGAGAGCGGTTCCACTCCAAAATAGACACGGTAGATGCGGTCGTCATTAAAAGCCAACTGTCCGAGCATACGTTCGTACTGCTCCATATCTCGGTTCATCAGGTTCAGCTCAAAGGTAAGCTGCTGCTGGGCGGCGATCAGATTTTGTGAGCGTTGTGTCCGGACCTGTGTGTCCCTGAAGTAGAGGATGCCGAACGAAAAGGAGAGGACAAGTCCCATAAACGCCAGAAAACGAAGCAGTTTCCGCTTGCCAGTGTACTCAATTTTTTGATAGGATAGTGTTTCAGGGTTAAAACGAAATCTCTCCATACTGTGTTGCAATATATAAAAAATTGTTAATCAAACGACTGTCCCGACATCATCGAAATCAGAATTAGCCGGTCATAGTCCGCCGGTGAAAGTTCCAGGAAAAAATAGTTGATGGGATTCATCGGTTCACCGTCGAGGTGCACTTCGTAATGGAGGTGAGGTGCCACGCTCAGACCAGTATCCCCCACAGTGCCGATCAGATCACCCCTTTTCACCTGTTGTCCCCTTCTTACACTTAGCTCATCCATACATGCATAGAGGGTTTGATAGCCATAACCGTGATCAATCAGGATCTGGTTCCCAAGTCCGCGTGCCGATTGGGATGAGACCTGTACCACCCCATCACCTGTGGCATAGACCGGAGTACCGACCGGTGCCGAGAAATCGATCCCGTTATGCATTTTAGGAATTTTATAGATGGGGTGAATGCGGTGACCATATCCTGAGGCTATCAGGGTCAGATCCCGGTTCACAATGGGCTGAATGGCCGGAATGCACGGCAGCATTTCAAT